>DAIDIM010000036.1 GCA_027459365.1 Chlamydiota bacterium | reverse complement strand
TCATTGAGTTATATGGCTTTGCGAAAATGGAGATAAAATCGTCGAAAAGATTCCCGAATATCGTCGAAGAGGCACATCGAGAATGGCTCCATCTTATTTAGGCTGGAAAGGATTGAACAATATGACGATAATAGAAATATGCTGTTTGCATCCTGTTCTCATATTCCTGCCTCTGAAGATCTTCTTGGTGTTGATGGTGTTGAGTTGCGCTTAGATCTTTTTTCTCATTGGGACATTCCGTTATTAAAATCGATTTTGAATGAGCTAAAAATCCCAGTCATGTTGACATTACGTAATGGGAGTCCGGAACAAATTCGTGCCTGTTTAGAATTAAAGCCTCCCTTTTTCGATTTAGATGTGAATGAGGATTTTGTCTTTGAAGACTATCCTGATACAAAGTTTATCCTCTCATATCACAATTTTACTGAGACGCCCCAGGATTTAGAGGCCATTTATTCCTCAATGAAAACCCGTCCGGCTTTTGCGTATAAGATTGCCTGTTTTGCAAATTCAACAATCGATGCATTGAGGATGCTCCTTTTTTCGAAAAAGTATGCGGATGTTAGTGCGATTTGCATGGGGGAAAAAGGGGAGTGGGCACGCGTTTTAGGCCCCGTTGTGGGTAATGTGATTGACTATGCATGCATAAAAGAGAAGACGGCCGCAGGCCAGTTGACTGTTTCTGAAATGGTTGAAATTTACAGGTATCGAAAGCTAAACCGAGAGACTGCAATCTATGGTTTGATTGGAGATCCTGTATCGCAAAGTCAGGGTCATCTATTTCATAATGCCCGCTTTGTTACGAATGCTGTCTATGTCAAAATGATTGTGAAAGGAGAGGAATTAGGGCAATTTTTCCCTTTAGTTAAAGAACTTGGATTTAGGGGATTAAGTGTTACAATGCCTCTGAAAACTGCTGTGATCCCGTTTATTAAAACTGAAAGTGAATCGGTGAATACAATTTGTTTGGAGAGGATGGAGGGGATCAGCACAGATGGTCAAGGGGCGCTGGATGCAATTGGAGATGTGAGGGATAAAGCTGTTCTGATTTTGGGGGCAGGGGGGGCTGCAATTGCGATTGCCGATATTGCGAGAAAGAGGGGAGCCAATGTCTGGATTCATAACCGGACACCGAAAAATTTAGGTTATCCTATCGGAATTCCTCCGCATTATGATATTGTCATTAACTGCACGCCAAATGGAGATCCATCGGTTTTAAAGGCTGGCATTCTTGCAATGGACATTGTCTATGTACCCAGGGAAACCGATTTTCTAAAAAAAGCAAAACTACTAGGATGTCAGGTCGTTTATGGAGACGAGATGTTTTTCAATCAGGCAGCCCTACAAAGAGAGTACTGGGGTTGTGATCGGCCGAGGAATGTTGGGAAAGATCGAGATTCCAGGGAAAGTGGTTGTCATTGCGGATGAGGCAATTGCAGGTCGCTATCGTGTAAAGTGTGATCTGACCATTTCTATCCCAAATCAAAAAACAAAAGAGAATTACGAGTGGATTATCGAGCAATTGTTTCTCCATGATTGCGATCGCTACACGACTTTGGTTGCAATCGGCGGGGGGACAATCTGCGATCTTGTTGGGTATGTAGCGGCAACATTCATGAGAGGTCTTCCGCTCGTTTTGATTCCAACAACATTACTTGCAATTGTCGATGCATCCATTGGTGGCAAAACAGCCATCGATACGCCGCATGGGAAAAATCTGATTGGCAGCCTCTATTTCCCAAAGAAGGTCATTGCAGACTTGGATGTGCTGAAAACGCTACCAAAATGTGAATTCCTAAATGGAATGGCCGAAATTTTGAAAATGGGCCTCATTCACGATCCTTCTCTTTTTACAATGGAGTGTGGTGATGAGCAAATTGTAAAAGCAATGCTAGCTAAAAGGAAGGTTGTAGAAGAGGATCCAGAAGAAAAGGGCTTTCGTCGCATTCTGAATTTTGGTCATACAATTGGTCACGGAATTGAAAAGGCAAATGAGATACCTCATGGAAGAGCTGTTGCAATGGGTAGTTTAGCGGAAAGTTATTTAAGTATGCAGCTTGGTTTTCTAAATGAAAAAGAATTCGAAAAAATACAAATTCTATATCAACAATTCCAACTCAAATTACCAACTCCTTATTCGCGTGAGCAAATTCTAAAAAAAATGGGCCACGATAAAAAGAAAAAAGAGGGGACTTTGCGCATCGTGCTCATTGATCAAATTGGCCATGCCTTGCCATTTCAGGGCAATTATTGTTATCCTGTCAGTGAAAAACAATTGGAAGGGACATTTGATTGGTTAGAAAAACATTACGTGTAGCACCTAGTCAGTTACACGGCGAAATCACAGTTCCCTCTTCCAAGTCGCATACTTTGAGGGCGATTCTTTTTGCCTCTTTTGCTAAGGGAAGTTCGTTGATTGAAAATCCGCTCGATTCTCCTGATACAACTGCGATGATTCAAGCTATGGAGCAGTTGGGGGCGAAGATCATCAAGAAAAAGGGAAGTTTTGAGATTCACGGATTCAAAGAACCAAAAGTTCCACATGACATCATTCAATGTGGAAATTCAGGACAGGTATTGCGCTTTGTCGGTGCAATTGCAGGAAATCTTCCCGGATACACGATTTTGACAGGCGATCATTCGATTCGACATAATCGCCCAGTACTTCCACTTTTAGATGGATTAAATCAACTTGGAGCAAATGCATTTTCGACGAAGGGTGACGGCTTTGCACCTATCATTGTCAAAGGCCCATTTAACAAAGAGTATGCAAAAATTGATGGTGCCGACTCGCAACCGGTTTCTGGCCTTTTAATCGCGGCAGCGTTTGCATCACATCCAATCACAATTGAGGTGGTTAATTTAGGTGAAAAACCGTGGATAGATCTAACATTGGATTGGTTTAGAAGGCTTGGCATTGCTTATTGTGACAATGGGTCATATGCGATGAAAGGCTCATCGATTATCGAGCCTTTTCATTACAAAGTGCCCGGTGATTTTAGCTCTGCTGCCTTTCCCATTGCAGCGGCGCTGATTACCGATTCGGAATTGACGATCAATAATCTGGATGTTACTGATATTCAAGGAGATAAGGCAATTATTGCAATTCTACAAAAAATGGGGGCAAAAATCTCAATCGAGGAGCGAAAAATTACTGTTCACAAAGGAACAAATTTGTACGGCACTCAAATAGATATCAATGATCTTATTGACGCTCTTCCAATTCTTACAGTTGTGGGTTGTTTTGCAAATAGCCCAACACACATTTTCAATGGCGCAATTGCACGAAAAAAAGAATCTGATCGGATATCCTGCATAACAAGTGAGCTTCGAAAAATGGGTGCAAGGATTGAGGAAAAACCAGATGGGTTGATCGTCTATCCGTCAAAATTAAAAGGGGCCAACCTTCACTCATATCAAGATCACCGCTTAGCCTTATCTCTCAGCGTAGCTGCAATGGGGGCCGATAGCATGAGCCAAATTACAGGGTTTGAATCGGTTATAAAAACATATCCCACTTTTATTGAAGATTTTACAAAAATTGGGGCCACATTTTGATCATTTTGTTTGGATTTAAAAATTCTGGGAAAACAACTTTTGGGAAAAAATTGGCAAAAATTTTGAATCGGCCGTTTATTGATCTCGATGAGGTCATAGAAAAAAAATACTGCAGAACAATTCGGGCCCTTTATCAAGAAATCGGCGAGACAGCATTCCGCGCGATAGAAAAGCAGGCAATTCTCGAAATTTCAAATAAACCTGATGGGATCCTTGCCTTGGGTGGGGGGGCCGTAATCGATCCCGAGAATGTGCAAATTCTACAAAAAATGGGAACGCTTGTTTATTTAAAGGCAAGCTTTGAAACAATTGAACGAAGGACGAATGGGTATGCAGTGGGTCCTCTTAAAGAGGTGTATGAAAAAAGGCTCCCCATCTATGAATCGATTCCTGCAGTTTGGATAGAAAATGACAAATAGTTTTGGCAAAATTTTTCGGATGACCACATTTGGAGAATCGCATGGACCTGCAATTGGGGTTGTGATTGATGGATGCCCTCCCGGAATTCTACTTGATATCGAGGAGATTAATCAACAGCTCTCGTTTCGCTCTCCTGGCAAAAGTCTATATACCTCTCCTCGCAAAGAAGAGGATCGCGTCGAAATCTTATCTGGGGTATTTGAAGGGAAGACAACCGGCGCGCCAATTGCAATTCTCATCCGCAATAAAGATGCAGATAGCAACCAATATTCTCTATTGAAAGATGTATATCGACCAGGTCATGCCAATTTTACCTATCTTCAGAAGTATGGTATTTTTGATTATCGCGGCGGGGGAAGGGCCTCTGCTCGCGAAACGGCTGCAAGAGTTGCTGCCGGGTGTGTGGCAAAGAAATTTCTGATCTCGCTAAACATCGATTGTGTCGCTTATATCGAAGAGATCGGCGGCATAGGGTTACCCGAGATCAATCGGAATAATTTACAACAAATTCGGAAACAAACCTATTCAAGTCCCATTTTTTGTCCATGTGAGAATACATCCGTTAGGATGATGGAAAAATTTCAAGCCGACGACTCGCTCGGAGGGATCGTCTCATGCATTGCACATGTCCCTCCCTGCCTTGGAGAGCCTGTGTATGGAAAACTAGAGGCATTGCTTGCTTTTGCGATGCTCTCAATTCCTGCAAGTAAAGGCTTTGAAATTGGAAAAGGATTTGAGGCAGCTAGAATGTTCGGATCTGAACATAACGATCCTTTTGAAATAGAAGAGGGGAAAATCGGTTGCCGACAAAATTATGCAGGAGGAACTCTTGGGGGAATCAGCACGGGAGAGCCTCTCTATTTCAGAGTTGCCTTTAAGCCCACATCGAGCATCAAAAAGGGACAACAAACAGTCACTATAGCAGGAGAGAATACGATTTTAAAGCTTCCCGAAACAGCACGCCATGACCCATGCGTTGCGATTCGGGCAGTTCCAGTCGTTGAGGCAATGACAGCTCTTGTCCTTGCCGATGCCTATCTAATGCATCTTAATGTGAAATGTTTTGCCTGACTTAATGGAATTGCTGACAGCGCAATCGCGGATGGCCGATTCGAGCGTTTTTTTCACATCTTTCTCATCACTTGCTCCATGAATATCGAATGTGATGTCGATTTGTGTCATCCCAAAACCTGGTTCGCCTGCTATCTTATCGACAGTCAGGATTGCTTTTCCTTGAATGCTTCTAAACCAAAGTTTTCCTTTTTCACAATAGACCTTGAAGGTTGCGATCACGCAATTTACAACAGCCAGTGAAAAGAGATCTTCTGGAGAATAGCCTCCACCGGGTCCCATAAATTCAGGAGGGATAGCGCTTGGAATGGGTGGAAGTAGATCAGTTTGGGCAGTCCAAGGGGAATGAATTCCACTTGTTGCATTCGCAATCGCTTCGAATTTCATTGGAAACTTAATCATTTGCATCCTACCTTTTGAGATCTTACATTTGAAATCTTTAGTTTGCCTTTTTTCCTTATTTTCTGCTAAGATTTTCGTTTCTTTTTTAACATATGAGGAAAAATGCATATTTATTATCGTCATGCGATCTCTTTGCCACCACTTTCTTCAACTAGCTGTAAATACAATTATTGTATCCGCTATTTGCGGGTAACATCTGATTTAGAACTCCGCGCACTATTGCATCGATCCGCGGGGGTTCATAGTATGATTTTAAAAAATTATAAAAGAGCGGTAGTACATAATCAGTCTGTGTGCAGTATTTATCATCGAATCCATGGTGCAAAACATCCCTTGAGCATCATGAGCATTACTTCTCTTGCTGATAGTCTTAGTGCTTTAGGAAAGGATCTAGAAGCTTTAAATTTGTACACACAAGCGTTGAAATCAAAAACTGAGATATATGGTGCAACCAGTTCGATAACATCCGAAGCTCATATGCGTGTTGGAACATGTCTTTTAAAACTAAACGATGCAGCAAATGCTCTTATCCATTTTGAAAAAGCGCAAGAGATCAATTCTAGATTAAAAAAGAGATCATACATCAAACATTTGATGTCGGTCAATCATCAAAACATTGTATTAGCTAAAAAAATAGCAAATGATATCCATTAAAGATTGGGAAAAGATTACACTCGCCAAATTTTCGAATGCGTTAGAGTTTCAAAAGCCTTCAATTCGGGAAAAGGTGCGCAAAAAAATTGAGAAACTGTATAAAAAGGGGGAGCTTACACGACAGCAACTTTGGTTTGGTGCCTATTTTAAAAAGGAGATCGAATCTCTTTTCATACCTGATATTGAGATTCGATACATTAATGAAACATTAGGCTACGGCGTATTTGCAGCTCGCGATTTTGCAAAAATGGAATTCATCGCCCAATATTCTGGCATTGTTCGCAAATCACGCCGTAGTGATCGAACGAATGCCTATTGTTTCGAATATACCCTCGCAAACGGCATAAAGACGCCATATACTGTTGATGCACAAGATCAAGGGGGAATTGGGCGCTTGATCAATCATAGCGAAGTTCCCAACTTACAATCCTCTTTAGCAACAATTGATTTTATCAATTACATTGTCTTGATCACTTCAAAGCCAATAAAAAACGGGGAACAATTGTGTTATGACTATGGACCTGATTACTGGTCCCATCGGGAAAAGCCGTTAACAGACCTCTGTCGAATTTAAATTTTTAATATGTAGTGAGGATATCATCTTTTCAGTATAATCATAGCAAATGAAAAAGCTTAAGATTTTATTTGAAAACAATCAACTTTGGGTCAAATCAAAAATGGAAAAAGATCCAGAGTATTTTATTAAGACTGCGAAAGATCAGCTACCAAACTACCTGTGGATTGGGTGCTCTGATGCGCGCGTTCCTGCAAATGAAATCGTGGGTCTTGAACCGGGTGAATTATTTGTTCACCGAAACGTTGCAAATCTATTTCCTCATACTGATTTTAATTGTCTTTCTGTTCTGGAGTTTGCCGTCGACATTTTAAAGACAGAGCATGTTATCGTTTGTGGGCACTATAATTGTGGCGGAGTGAAAGCGGCTATGGAAGACCATCAACTCGGCCTCGTCGATAACTGGCTTCGCAACATTCGCGATGTGTATGCAACGAATCGACAGGAACTAGACCAAATTGAAAATCTTGGGATGCGTTACAATCGGTTAGTCGAATTGAATGTGCTACAGCAGGTAAAAAATATCTGTCATACAACCATCGTTCAAGATGCATGGCGTCGCAAACAGCCTCTCACAGTGCATGGTTGGATGTACGATCTTGAGTCAGGAAAATTGCGCGATTTAGGGTATAATCTTTCGAGCATTGAAGAGGTGGATCCAATCTATCGCATTCAAAGAGTGAAGCCATGAAACCGATTGTCGTGGGACTCCATGCAATACAAGAGCTCGTAAAGCATAAAAGCGATCGTCTTCAACGTATTTACGCTTTAACCCAAGAAAATGCGAAGGATCGCAAAACAAATCTTCTCGAAGCATGTAAAAAAAAACAAATTCCCATTTCTTATGTGAGTTTTGATATTTTAACGAAAATGGCAGGAGGGGACTCTCATCAAGGATTGATTGCCGAGGTAAATCCAAGAGAATATTTCTCATCAAAAGAGTTCCTACAACAATTAGAAGACAAGGCAAACTCTATTGTTCTTATGCTCGATCAAATTTTTGATCCCCAAAATCTTGGGGCAATATTACGCGCAGCTGAGTGTTTTGGAGTGGACGGAGTGATCTTCTCTAAAAATCGAGGCACTGAAATTACACCTGTTACGACCAAAACTAGCTGTGGTGCTTCAGAATTAGTTCCCTTAATTCGTGTTTCAAACCTTGCAGAAACAGTGACAGAATTTCAAAAAGCGGGATACAGTGCAGTTGTTAGCCTTTTGAATTCAAATGCTCAAAGTCTTTTTGATTTCAAACGTCCTGATAAAATTCTTCTCGTCCTAGGATCTGAAGGCGATGGAGTTCAGCCCTTAATTTGTAAACGAGCAGATGCATCAGTCTATATTCCCATGAAAGGGGCGATTCAGTCGCTCAATGTTGCCTCTGCATGTGCCGTCTTTCTCTCACATTTCACAATTCGTTAAAAATTCTTTTTAATATTTAACCAACTTCTGTAGATTGGACAATAGAGGTGGTGAAATGATTAGAAATACTTGGCTCACGCTTGTTCTTATTTTTGGGAATCATGAAGCAAGCGCTAACACACTCTATACTTTAGGCTTCAGTAATGGGAATGTTTATGCTGTTGACACTACGATGAATAATAGTTTTCAGACCGTTGCAACAACTACTATTTCAGACCCTCAATCAATGATAATTAAAAATGATCAAACAACAGCGTATGTTGCCGATTTTTCTACCAATAATATTTATCAGGTTAATTTAAGTAATGGACAGTACTCGATGGTTTTCCCTTCACCATCACCTTTAGATAACCCTTATGCAATGGCATTTTTGAATGCGGATCAAACCCAACTTTTGGTTGTAAATTCTGATGCTCAAATGGGGATAAGCAAAATTGATTTTTCAACACCTTCCCCGACTGTGTCAAATTATCTTGCTGCTCCTGATGCTAATGGACTCGAAGGACTTGCAATTGATCTGACAACAGGAACGGGGTACACTACTTCAAATGAAGGAAATTTTTATTCTTTTAATCTCGCAAATCCAACATTGAATTTGTTAACACTAACACCACCTTTACCCTCAGGTGGATTACCATTCTTACGTTTACAAAACGATACATCCGCATACATACTCACTTTAGAGGGGGACATATATCATGTAGATATCACAAGTCAAACGACTACTTTGGTCACAACCACCCCGGTTACAAATGCTAATGATGCATATGGTTTAGCAGTCAGTGAGAATACTGGATACGTCGTAACATATTCTA
>DAIDIM010000022.1 GCA_027459365.1 Chlamydiota bacterium | reverse complement strand
CCATTTTTTAGAGATTAAAATGTCTGCATACCAAAGATATTTTATTCGAACAACTCATCTCAATCATCGTATGTCTTTGATTATTGGCCCCCGAGGAGTTGGTAAAACAACAACCTTGGTACAGTTGTTATTGGGATTTGTGGATGGTGATCGCTTTGATTCTCGCATTCTTTATGTACAGTGTGACCATTTCATCATTGGCAAAACATCTTTATACGAGATTGCCGAACAATTTCAGCTCCTTGGAGGAAAGTGGATCGTTTTTGATGAAATTCATAAATATTCTGAGTGGTCAGGAGAATTGAAAAGTATCTATGATACATTTCCAACTTTAAAAATTTTTGCTTCAGGCAGCTCTGCTCTTGAGATCTCTCAAGGCAGCCACGATCTATCAAGAAGAGCTGCAATCTATTCTATGCAAGGAATGTCCTTTCGAGAGTATTTAGAATTGAATCATCAAATTGTCCTTCCCTTTTATCCTCTCGAAAAGATTTGTTCAGATCATGAGAGAATCGCAAGTGACATTATAAAAGAGTTAGCAAGAATAGAAAAAAAAGTGATCCCAGAATTTCATCGATATTTAAAATACGGATATTACCCATATTATTTTGAAATTCAGGATGAAGCAATCTATAAAATGACATTAGAACAAAATGTCCATACGACAATTGAATCAGACCTAGCAACAATCAATCCTCAGTTAACAGGAAATAGCATTCAGAAAATAAAAAAGCTTCTTATTTTTATCGCAAATGCTGTTCCATTCACTCCAAATTGGAGTCATATAATGACAGCAATTGAGGTAGGAGATCTGCGCACATTAAAGAACTATTTTTCTCAGCTAGAAAAAGCTGGACTCATCAGGTCTTTAAGTAAAGCATCGGATAAGTTTAACTCTCTTGAATCGCCTTCAAAAATCTATCTCGATAATCCAAATTTACTCTATGCGATTGCAACATCCCATCCAGAAATAGGTACCGTTCGAGAAACCTATCTCCTCTCTATGCTGGCACAGGCTCATACCGTACAAGTACCTTTAGATGGGGATTTTTTGATCGATCAGAAATTTCTCATTGAAGTAGGAGGGAAAAACAAAAAATTTAACCAAATTAAGAATCATGTGCATGCATTTCTTGCTTGTGATGATATTGAGCAAGGTGCGCTCAATAAAATCCCTCTCTGGTTATTTGGATTTTTATATTAAAAGAATCGATCTAAGAACATTGTTTTGCCAGCCTCGATTGGAAGGACACCGTTCATCATGATCCCTTTCTCATGTTGCTGCATTTTCTTACGGAAACGATATGGAAAAATGATTTCCCCAGTAATTTTGGGATGGAAAATGGCTCGCCGCAACCGCCGTTTTGTCCATTCCATATCAAGCGTTCCAAATTGCGTCTGAAGATTCAATAGGCGCCCGTGCGGAAACGGGTTGTCTGGAAGCAAGATCAGTTCAGAGCCATTTTCATTGATGAAGTGAGAGCGGATTTTTTGATAGGCCTCTCTTAAAAAGGGTCTATTTGGGACGGCAATTCCATCAAAAGAGGTGCGATAAAATTCTTCATAATTCGAGATTTGTACGGGTACTCCAGGTTTGGATTTTTGTCCTAGATCAAAGATGACGGGAAGAATGTCTGCAAGAGTCACCACTTTATCCCAATTCTGCGACTTATGAGAGCCAAGTGAGAGTTTTTCAATATTTTGAAAGTGGGGTCCTTTAATTTTCATCCGGAAGTTCTTTCCAAAGACCCAAACACAATTGCGCTCCAAATCTTGTTGAAGCGTAAAACCGCTCACAATATTCAGAGCCGTTTCTATAGAACCTACACGCAAAAGATTCGGATAAGCCTCTACGATTGTTTCAGTCCCTGGGATGAGGCATTTTGCGCCAGATCTATGGCTAAACGGACGTAGTTTCCTCGCAATCTTGATCATACCAACCCTAAAAACCCATCAGGTCGATTTTCAATTAGCTTTACTTGGACTAGATCATTGGCTTTCCAATGACCTTTTGGAATGGAAACACGAAGAAAATTCGGAGTCAGTCCTGCGATCATCCCCTCTTTTTCATCATTTTCGAGCAAAACCTCCATTGTCCTGCCTAAAAACTTTTCACGCAGCTGGAATGATGCTTGCTCTGCCACGCGCATGAGCTCTTGTTTTCTCTGCTTCATGACAATAGGAGAAACTTTATTAGGATATAGGGCGGCTCTTGTCCGTTTCCTTACGCTATAAGGGAACATATGAACTTTGGCAAATTGTATGGTTTTAATCAGGTCTAAAGTTTCTGCATGATCAATTTCCGTTTCTCCCGGAAAACCGACTATGATATCGGTTGTCACGGTGAAGTCGGGATTTCTCTCTTTCATTTTTTCGACTGACTCGATGAATATTTGACGTGTATATTTCCGGTTCATCCGTTTTAAGATAGTATTTGACCCTGATTGCAACACAATATGCATGCTAGGAACGGTTGTGCGCCCATTGAGTACCGCATTTGCCAAATCCTCATCAACTTCATCCGGATCGATAGATGAAATACGGAGACGCTGTAACCCTTTTACTTGATCGACTGCCCGCACAAGATCGGAAAGTCTCCCTGCCCCATCAAAATCTCCAACATTAATTCCGGTAATGACCACTTCTTTAAATCCTTTTGCAACCAACCCCTCCACCTCATTGACAACTTCTGAAATTTGTCGTGAGCGAGATCTTCCACGCACGTATGGGATAATGCAGTAGGTACAAAACGAATTGCATCCATCTTGTACTTTTACAAAAGCTCTTGTATGACCCTCAAAGGCCTCTATTTTAAATTCGGGAAATTCATTCTCATCAGGAAAAATTTCTTGAATCAACTCTTCTTTTTTCGCATTGGGAACAATTTGAATTCTTGGGTCGATGGATAGAATGCTATCCGGCGCACTTTCTGCCATGCAACCGGTGACTGCAATTTTCGCATTCGGATGGCCTTTCAATAAAGAGCGAATCTCATGGCGGGATGCACTATCAGCAGAATCGGTCACTGTGCAGGTATTGACAATGCAAAGATCGGCCTCTTCCCCATCCTCTGCTTTGGTCAAGCCCATCTGCCGCAGCTGGTCAGTATACCCCTGCGATTCATATTGATTGGTCCTGCAGCCTAGAGTAATGACTTTAAATTTCTTCACGCACGCAATATTTTATCGGTACGAGTCCCTTTTTCGGTACTCTTTTCTAAACCATCTGCAAGTTATTGGTATAAAGTAAGTTGTGTTTGATACTGTTTAGCAAGATTTAAAAACTCTGACCAATTGCCTAATCCTACAACTTCATGGATATCATAAAAGAGTATATCTTTTGCTAATTCTTCTTGAATTTCCAATTCTGAAAGGTAGCAAGAGCCCTTTTTTTGGCCTGTGATGATTTCTAAATGCTCGACTATTCTATCCAGACTCTCTTTAAGTTCTCTCAATTTATCATCATTGTAAAGCATCGGTGCTTTTGCAATCTCCTCATCAATCCGTTTTTTTAAATCATATTTTTGAGAAAAATGGATCTCCTCAGTGTAAGGAATTCCTTGAATGGGGAGTCCCTCATCTGTCAGATTAAACCACTGAATTTCTGAATGTTTTTTGGCAAAATGAGAGAGTGCTGCCGCTTCCATGATCCAACGGACAGCTGTGTAAATCCATCCGTTTTTTCGATTTTTTCTTCGTACGATCCGATCGGCAGTCGATTTTTCCCTTTCTTGCTCTAGAAAAGAGACTTCCTCATCTCCATCGACTCCTGTTGCATATCTTTTTCTGTTCGTGTAGGCAAGATCGACTCCACTCAACGCAATTGTGTTACATCCCAAATATTGTGCCCAGGCAACACAAATTGTGGTCACCGAAATCGATTCAGGCGAGAGGTTTTCACCAATCATCGGGTCCACTAATCCAAGTTCCTCCTCCAACCAAACTTCCGGGCTTCCTCCAATGCCGCTACGCATATAGCCAAAAGGGCCCGAACATGTTTGAAAGATGTCGGGATGAACTCTCGTCGAGTAGAGAAGTGGTGTATCAAAAGCAAAGCTATTTTTTAGCCGTCGATATTCTTCAAGATTTGGGTCGATGGCTATCCCAAAATGAATTGGCACACCTTGTGAACTAAGGGCGGCAAGGGTGGAACCTCCTGCAATAATCAGCGCCCGATCTGCTACTTTTTTAAGGAAGGGGATGGTTTTTTGAAGAGAGGGGCCAGCTCCACAAACAATGGCCGGAATTCCGGCAAATTTCCCTTTCATTTTATTGGCATAAAAAGAGTGTCGAAAGCGCCTCACATTTTGAACAAAATTGTGAAATGGCTGATATCCATGAAGCCGATCTTGATGCAAGGCGTGAGACAAAGTGATTTTGCGCAAAGCTTCCAGTTTTTTAAGAGATGAAAGCCCAATGATCTCGACTCTATGATAGGGATATTTTTCTGGGACAAAGTGGGTGTCCAAAAACAGTTGAGGATCTCTCAAGATTGAAACATGGGGAGAATTGGCAATAAAATAGGCAAAATTCTCTTCGATAAAAATGATTTTTCTTTGCGGCCTTTCATGAAGCCAACTTTTGAGTTGAAAATAGGGCGCCCCCATCTTAAGACCAAAAATGATGACAACTTCAGCGTGACCAATATCAAAAGGTTTTAAAAATTCAAATTTTGAGAATTTTTTCTTCATTGTTGGATAGAGAAGGCCAAGTTTTGGAAAACGGTCCATTAAAATGGCAAAACCATCATCGCGCGCACATTCAGGAACAATGCATTTAGATATAAGCCGAGGAATATATTCCTTTTTCTCTACCCAACACCTCTCGAATCGGTCCCATGCCCTCTCTTGATATTGATCGCCATGCCAGATTGCTTCTGTTCGCAATACCCCCTCATCATCCCAATGTCGATAATTTCTCCTTTTCAGATCAAGGTAGGTAATTTCTTCAATCAAATTTCCCTTTTTATTCCATCTTTTATGAACACCAACTGGAATTCCATCTTCATAGAATCCCTCATCGACGAGGATCCCCTCTTCACTCCACATTTGATCGCAGCCGGAACGTTTCCCATCTCGAAATTCAACAAAACGTTTGCGTTTTCCATTCGGCCAAAATAGCTCAATCATAGGAGGCAATCACCTGTTGAAAAAATAGATCTTGATGCATCCTCATCTCTTCTTCCGAAAAATCTCCGCTTCTTGCAAAAACAGGTTCCCAGATATTCCAAAGAGTTGCAAGCATTGATGAGGTGTCTACTTCAGCAGTATGGGTTTTTAAGTTTGAAATTTTCTCGTAAACGATCTGAGCTATGGGTCTTTTCTCAAATCTAATAGCTTTTAAGTTACACGGTGTAAAATATTTAAGTCCGTTACTTGCATTGAGGAAAGTAATTTCGGGATGCTTTTTTTCAATATTTTTGAGCCAAAAAACAGACTCTTTCCAATCTTCTTGCTCTTCAACTTTTGTCTCTTCAAAAGCATATTTTTTCCCATTTCGCGTACAATAATCCATTCCGACACATACAATTGGATTACAGCCAAAATAAACAGCAATCGCGACCATAAAATTCCCAACAGTCCAGCCACCATCAAACGTTTCACCCATTAAAGGAAAATGGCTATCGGGTGAAATGATCATCTCGCCATCGATTGGATGGGCTCTGCATTGCATGCAAACGGGAAAGTCAAATTTGAGATTTAGATTTTCCTTATCAACACAAGCGCCAAAATGGGGAGTAAACGGAATTTTTTTTAAAGCAGTGCCTCCTGCAAAGATGATGGCATTTTCAGGCAATAAATGGAGATTCTCTTCCAAAGAGGGTCCTGCCCCAACTAAAATGGCAGGAATTCCTGAAAAAGTATTTTTCAAATCAAGTAACAATCGATGCGGTTTTGCTAAGTTAATTTTGGCATTGCGAACGATCTTCAAACCAAAATCTGCTGCATCGCTTAAACGAAGAGACGCTGCCCGATGTTTATTTTCTAAAAGATGCTTAAAAGATCCGTATTGTGATGTAGGCAGCAGTTCAACAATTTCCAAAGGCAATAGTGCTGCTCGTCGTGCTATTTGCGTTGTCATCATCTCAATGTGAAACGGAGAAAAATCGGTAATATTGATATTCGTAGACCCAAAAGAACATCGAATCATAATTTAGCGATTAACTGAATGTAACTCGGTAAAAAAGGTACTGAAGCTATCTTGTTCTGATCTTTCCAAAATGTTTTCGCCTGATCTCCTTGGATCATGCAAAGAAAGGGCGCCTGTATTGTGAAATTGTAGCCGAGAATCTGTTTTTCTGTAACGATTCCCTCATCCTCTGCCTTGCACTCAATCAATAGAAGGGGCATTAAACCTCCATTTCCTGGAGTATAACAGAGAACATCGACCCTCCGCTTCAGTTGAGGAATTTCTTTTTCCACTGAGAGTAGACCTTTTGGATATCCTAAAGGGCCAATCATCGCCCGAATCCATTTTTGTCTTACTATCTCTTCTGGCGTTGCTTCAACTGTCAAGCAACGAATTGGATCAAATAACCTCACTGCACTTGCACCAAGCCGTAGTTGCTATCTTCGCGGCGGTAAATGACCTTTAACTTTTGATCTTCTTCAGAACGATAAATTAAAAATGGGAGATCAGAAATTTCCATTTTGATGACAGCTTCATCTTGTGTAAGAACTTTAAGCGGGATGGTTTCTTTGGCAACAACTTGATGTATCTGTTTATTTTCGACCTCTCGGCGTGCATTTTCAGCCAAAATATCGTCATTGATCGCCTTTAGATTATCTTGTAGAGGTTCGATCACATTTACATGTATATCTACTGTCGTCAAGTCTTTGAACCGCTTTGATTGCAATTTTGTCTTATATTTTCTAATCAAGGCAATGGCCCGATCGGAAGCCTTATCAATTGCTGAATAGAGATTATCGGTACTTGCACTTGCTTTCACTTGAAAGTGAATAAAATTCATTAAAATCGAACAAGATTGTTCTAATTTTTGGGCATCAATGATTACGTGGATATCGATAATTCGATCTGCGATCTTTTCAATTCTAGAAAGTTTCTCAAAAACATATTGTCTGATCGCATCGGTAATTTCAATGTGCTTGCCCACGATAAATAAATGGTATTCCTGACCCTCAAACTTGCTCTTTTCCATACGCCTCTTCTATAATATATTTATCCTATCATGGAAGAAAAAAAAATAGAAGGGCTTTTACTTCAAGCGATTCCTTATCTAGGAAAACAAAAAATACTCAAAATCCTAACACCAACTAGCGGCCTTCTTACAGTCATGTCAAAAAAAAAGGAATGTGAGAACCTCACCACCCCTTTTTTGATTGCAGAGTGGGTGATTCGGCGCCGCAATGGAGAAATTCATTCACTCATTGATGCTACCCTCCTCAATGAAATGGCCGATCTTCGCAAAAATTATGAAAGCATTAAAACAGCGGGGCTTATGGCACAAAACCTTCTCAAATCCCAGTTTCCAGAAAAACCAGGAAGTGGCCCCTACAATCTCGCTTGCGCATATCTACAGAAAATAGCCTTAAATCCAGAAACTCTTCTAGCAAGCTTTCGACTCAAACTCCTTTTGCATGATGGTCACCTGGGAGAAGAAGAGTTCCCCATCCCCTTCTCATCAGAAGAAAAGGAGATCCTCCATCAACTTACCTTTGTCCGGCAATTCCATTCCCTACAAAGCTTAAAAATTGACAAGCACATGCAAGAAAAAATCGAACAGTTATTCCTCTCTTTCACTTAATATTTTTTTTAATTGCCATTATTGGTTCTGTTAGTTTATTTGGAGGTTATAACAAAGGAAATACAATGAAACCCCATGACCGTTTTCAAGATCATTTTATGATGAAAGATAAAGATAGCTACATTATGCATCAAGTACGTAAGCATGAAGCGATTATGTATACATTTGATGTTTTAGTTCTGATTGGACTTGCAGCGATTATCGTTCTTCTAACAAGGCTTTTGCATAAAAATCGAAAATAACGCACCGAGAGGGATTCGAACCCCCAACCCCTTGGTCCGAAGCCAAGTGCTCTATCCGTTGAGCTATCAGTGCAAGATGCGAAAGAGGGGACTCGAACCCCTATGGACTTGCGCCCGCTACCACCTCAAGGTAGTGCGTCTACCAGTTTCGCCACCTTCGCAAAGAATGATGGGACAAATATACTTGAAGTGAGCACTTACGCTCAATAACAGTTTATAAAATACTTATTATCAGTGACTTGAGAATTCTCGGAGCCAAGCATCGGGTGTTAGGTTATGACCGGTAACATGTTTGACAAGATCATTCCATTTCATCCTGTTCCCAGGCTTGAAAAGCTTGTTGTTAAGAAAAACCCCAGCATCTTTTGTTGCGATTTCTATTGTTCCGCACTCTTTTTTAAGTGATTCTTGGATGGAAGAGGCAAACATTTCGCCTAGTAAGTAGCTGAAGTAATAAACAGGTGCAAGTCCAATATGATATTTTGCAGCCCAATCATCCATTTTTTCTCTTCCCATTGGTCGACGAATTTTTTGATATTTTTCAACGCATGTCCACCAAAGCTCATTTAACTCCTGCCCTGGATTTGCATAAAGGGCACTTTCAAACGCGGTCATCACCAAAACCCATCGACTAAAAATGAGTTGTCTTCGCTTCAGGCTCTGTTCTGCCTTTTGAATGAGATGTCGTTTAAGAGAGCTTTCTCCAACGAGAATGGGAAGAGAGTTTTGCCTATAGGCTTGTCTACCGGCAATTAAGGCCATTGCCTCCGTCGTGATCATGTGAGGTGGTTCACGCAAAAGCCACGGCAGATCTAGATCAATTCCTAGGTCGTAGATTGCATGCCCATATTCGTGGAGGACAGTCTCAAGCCATTTCATGGAGGGTTTCACATTGTTTAATGTGCGCACGTCTCCCAAGCGATCGACATGCATACAAAAAGCGTGCTGACTTTTCCCTGCTCTTTCATACATATCACTTTTTGCTAAAATTGGACGGACATCGAATCCCATTAAGTCATAAAAAATATTCGATGCCTCGATAATATCTACCCCTTCCAAGAGAAGGTCAAGATCATGACCATCGAGCGGATCTTCCTGACAAAATGGTTCACTCCAAGCCCATGGTCCTAATTCTGATTCCACAACACCGAAACGGTCGCTCAAAGTTTTTTCAATCTCTTTCAATATCGAGGAATAGGCCCCATCAGATTTTTTTCCGACCACTTCAAATGTATCCAATAACCAATCCCCATCAACTTCTTGCAATTCAAGTTGCATTTGAAAAAAATCGGAATACCCAAGCGCTTTTGCTCCCGTATTCCTTAAATGGACAAGCTCCAAAATTTGGGGAGCCAATACTTTGCCAATACTTTTCGAAGCTTCCCAGGTCTGTTTTCTTTTCTCTACGCTGTTTTCTGTCTTTAAAATGGAACGGATGTCGTTTTCAGAAATCTTTTTTCCATGAACAATGGGGCGAAATTGTCCATAGCTTTGGGTTAAAGCGGCCTCTTTTCGGGAAATCTCTTCGAGTATCTCTTTCGGGAATTGATTTTGTTTAAATGCTCTAAATAGGCAATTTAATTCGCGCGCTCGGATCGGATCCTTAATTTCTCCCGCCTCAAACCACTTTTTCAATTGATGATAGGAAGCCGGATCGCTCAAAAGAATTTTCAATTCTGTATTGAGATCAGCGCATAAGTCTGCAGCATCGGAGGAGCTTGTCGTTTCTAAAAGCCAAGTTGCTTTATTTAGCTGAGTACACTTTTTTTTATAAAGGGGAACAAAATTTTCGAGAAATTTAACAAAAGGATGTGTCATAATCGTCACCAGTGAAGCAAATGTTGATTTTTATTCTCCGCTGTTATCAAGCTACAATTAGCCCTTTCTTTGGAACTTGTTGCAGATTTTATCCTACCTGCTCTGAATATTCTATAGAATCAATAAAAAAATATGGAATCTTCAAAGCCTCTTTACAAATCATCAAGAGAATCTCTAAATGCCACCCTTTTCATAAGGGCGGCATCGATCTCCCTTAGGAGTTTAATTCGGTATCAAAAGTACCATGCCTGGGAGCAAACGATCTTTTTCCAGATGATTTATCTGCACGATGTCATCCACTTTCACATTGTATAGTCTAGAGATTTTCCACAAACTCTCCCCTTCTTTCACTGTATGCTGTAAATGACTCGTCTGTCCTGGTTGAGTATTTGAAGGGACGTTGGGCTTTTGATTTTGTTGAGGCTGGTTCGATGGTTTTGTGGGCTGTAGATTATTTGTTGGATAATCGTTCAAAGGGACAATTACAGAATTATTGTTTTGCTGATATGTCCCATTTTGATCAGGAATTAAATTATTTTGCGGATATTGATTTTGATTCGGGTATACCCCATTCTGGTTTGGAATTAAATTATCTTGTGGTGGAGTTCTGACATTTCCGTTTTGTAGATTGCGATTCTGTTGGTTTGAAGGAGTTGGAGAAGTGTTCCCATTGCGATTCTGCGGGGTTGAAGGAGTTGGGGTAGTGTTCCCATATTGTGTTGGTCCTACGTTTCCGTTTTTCTGTTGATTTGAAGGAGTTGGTGAAGGATTCACATTTTGAGGGTTTTCACCCTGCATAGAGTTTGTATTTTTATTCGGCAAAGAACTATTTTGGGTCTCAAAGCGGTCAATGGCAACTTTTTGATTCATCGTTGCAGGAGGATTTTCTCCAGCATACAAATAGAGATTGTGAGCCGCTTTTGTCCATACAGCATCCGATCTTGGAGAGCGGAGAATTTCTAAACATAACCGCTCTGCTTCGGGACTTTTTTCATCAAGTAGCGAAAGTATCCTAATGATCCCTTTATCCTCTAAACGTTTAGAAACAAAGGCAAAATCGGAGTTAAGCAAAATTTTTGCTGCCGTTTTTGACCCTTCTGCTAAATAGCTGAGAAGGAGGGAACGTCTCCGATCGACCGATAAATCGAAGAGTTGCGCTTGCTGTTTGGTAAATTGGTCGAGCAATTCCCATGGTCCTTCTGTAATCAAATGGATTAAAGATCCCACAAGCTGAGGAGAATCCGATTTTTGAAAAAGCATTGCAAGGGCATGAAATTCAGGGGTCACAAGAAACGCTTGCACCAAACTTTCGTCTTTTGTTTCTGGCCATTTTTTTAGTAACTTATAAAGACCCAGACTTGTTAAAGGCCACTTTTCTTCATAGGCAAATTTAATAATTCCCTCGAATTGTTCATCCGTTATTCCTGGAAAAAGCTCAAGATTGACCGTCTCATTGTACTGAATCGATCGTCTTTGAATTGGGGTAAAATTCAATGCTTTATCTAAATGAAAATGGTGAAAAGCAACAAGACATGTTAGGCTTAAATCTCTTTTTAAATATCCTTCATCGACCCTTTCTCGATTTGTCAAAAAAGAGACAAGCTCATGAAAAGAGAGTTTTTCCATCTGGGCGATTGCTTTTTCAAGACCTGTTTCTGAATGCGATCGGTCAAAATTTGACGGCCGAATAGAGACATGGCTTGCACTTTCTTGAGTGAAAAGCCCTGTCGCAATAAGCCCAATATTTAGGGCACCGCTGGCCATTAGAGCAATTGTTAAAAACCGCAACTTTTTTTCTTGAGAAGAGTCATCCATATTAAGATCCTGTAAAAAATTTCATTGTAATCAACGCCGATATTGCTTCCAAGTCAAAAATAAGTTATACTGCGTGGCGTTGAAATTTTGCGTTTTTCAGCTGCGTGAAAGCTACCGAAAATTCACGATCTTAAGTGGCATAGTATTAAGCAAATACAATGCCACCTAAGATCGTGAATTTTAGGCGCTTTAACGCGCTCAAAATCGCTAAAATTTCAACGCCACGCAGTATAAAACGGAAACTTATGAAAATTCCATTGTCATTGATCAAGGCATATCTCCCTTTAAATATACCCGTTGAGACACTTTGCGAAACGTTGACCCTCCTTGGAATTGAGGTGGATTCTGTCATCAATGAGCATCCCCCTTTTGCCAAAGTGATTGTTGGCGAAGTTCTTTTCGTGAAACCTCATGGAGAAAAACTCCAAATTGCGCAA
>DAIDIM010000004.1 GCA_027459365.1 Chlamydiota bacterium | reverse complement strand
TATGGCTTTGCGAAAAATGGCGGTAAAATCGTCGAAAAGATTCCCGAATGGCGTCGAAGAGGCACATCGGGAATGGCTCGATAATCCCTGCTGTTGACGAATAGATCGCTGTTCTATAAAATAGTTCCATTCATGGCGATCGTAGCTCAGTTGGTTAGAGCGTTGGATTGTGGTTCCAGATGTCGCGGGTTCGAGTCCCGTCGATCGCCCCATTTTAAACTCGACTTTGTACATTTTTTGCTGGCATCTCCGGAGAGGGCTTCGTCCTTTTGTTATTTTTTTGCTCGCCAATAGGGTCGTTGCAGCTATTGACTCGCAAAAAAAATAATAAAATCATCGAACGCCTCCATCGGATCTGCCCACCAAAAAATGTACAAAGTCGAGTTAAAAAATGACTTTGATTCAAGCAATTATCCTGGGAATTGTCCAAGGGATCACTGAATTTTTCCCAGTGAGCTCCTCAGCACACTTACGCCTTTTCAAAAAACTGATGCATATACCCGATGGAGAGCATCTTCTCTATTTTGATCTTCTCCTCCATACTGGGACCTTACTTGCTCTTCTTATCTATCTTCGCAAAGAGCTCTTTCAACTCTTTTTTAAGTGGAAATTTTTTTTTATCGCCCTATGCCCCTTAGTCCCCGCATATTTTCTTCTAAAACCTGTACGTGTTACCCTTTCCAATCCTATTTATTTGGGTTATTTTCTGATCGTAACGTCTGCCATCTTGTTTGCCGCTTCGTTTGTAAATAAAAGCAAACCTGCAAAATGGCAAAAGCCGAGTCAACATTTCCTCTGGATTGGAATGGCGCAAGCGCTTGCACTCATCCCGGGAATTTCGAGAAGTGGTTCAACCATTGCGATGGCCCGTTTTTGTGGTTGGAGTTTGTTGGAAGGGGCAAAATTTTCATTCTTACTCGCAATACCGACGATTTTAGGTGGAGAGTGTTTGGAAACAATCAAGCTTTTAAAAGGGGGATCTGAATCCATTGTCCATTGGACATACTACTTAGCCGGATTTTTAGCCTCTTTCGGGTGTGGACTTTTCTCTTGTAGAATAGTATTCTGGATTTATGAGCGTGGTTTGATTCGACCATTTGCTTGGTATTGTTTAATTGTTGGACTGATCGCAATTCCATGGCTAAAAAATTAAAAACGAAAAGAAAACCGATTCCCAATGATGCAAAAGCGATCATGTTCCTTGTTTCGTCCTGTCTATCATTCATCGCCCTTGCCAGCTTTACTTTTCTCGATCCAACGGTTAATTGGCTTGGATATGTAGGCTACATTGCAGCTTTAGGGGGCGCCTATCTTTTTGGACTTGCTTCGTATCTATTCCCCCTCTACTTATTTTGGCTGTCGATCAATCTTCTCACAAACAAGAAAAATCCCTATTCCAACTACGATCATCTCTACTTTTTTGTCCTACTGATCTCGTGCTCTGCTCTTCTCACTGTATTTGCTGACAGTTATCCCGAGGCAGCTCGTAGGTGGACCCATTCCATTATTTCTGAAAGTGCCACATTCCATCTCCATACTGTTGTAAGACATAATTTAGGAGGCATCCCTTTTTACTTTCTCTACGTCGATCTCCCCATTATCCCATTGCAAAGAGTGTTAAATCCGACCGGCTGCACCCTCATTTTTTCATCTTTAGCGCTCATTTCTTTTCTTTTTTTAACAAGAGTTCCCCTTTGGACAGTACTTCAGGTCATTGGGAGAACAACCATTTCGGTTGTCCGTGCATTGATGCAATGGTGGAATAAAAAAAGTCTCCCAAAAGAGATCAAAAAAGTCATTCGACAAGATGATGTATCCACTCCAAATAAGATTAAAATTAATCTGCCAGAAGAAAAAAAACTCGCTGAAGTGATCACTCAGGAGAGAATCAAGCCAAAAATCGTTCCTCCCAAGAAAGAACCCATTGCAGTCCCAACGAAAAGTTTGATTCTCCCCTCAAGCGGCAACTATTCAGCACCTCAAGCACATTTATTATCGGCGCCAACCCAAAAGACAGATCAACCAACACTGAAAAAAGATCTGATGCATCAGGCGGCGGTTCTTGAAGAGACACTGCGCAGCTTTGGCATTGAGGCAAAAGTGGGGGAAATCAACAGTGGACCAACCATAACCTCTTTTGAGGTACACCCTTCTGTTGGTGTTAAAGTACAGAGAATCAAGGCATTAGAAAATGACATTGCACTGAACATGCAAGCCAAATCGATCCGTATTGTAGCGCCGATTCCAGGGAAAGCAGCTGTGGGTGTTGAAGTTCCTGCAATCCATCCGCAGGAGGTCAATTTTAAGGAGATGCTGAACGCATACACGCAGAAGAATAAGAAAATGCATATCCCCATTTTGCTTGGAAAAGCAATCAATGGCGATTGGGTCTTCTCTGATCTTGCGAAGATGCCCCATCTTCTCATCGCAGGTGCAACAGGTTCAGGAAAATCTGTCTGCGTCAATACGATCGTGATGTCCATTCTGATGAATGCGCGCCCTGAAGAGATCAAATTCTTGATGATCGATCCGAAAAAAGTGGAATTGACTCAGTACTCCCGTCTTCCTCACATGATTGCACCGGTGATTACAGAAGCTCATGGTGCCTATGCTGCCTTGCAATGGCTTGTCAAAGAAATGCAGGTGCGCTATGAAATTTTAAAACAATTGGGCTTAAGGAATATCTCTGCATTCAATAGTCGCACAATCAATAAAGAGCTCGAAAATACGCTCAATATCCCAATTCCCGACCAGATGCCCTTCATTGTCGCAATGGTGGACGAATTTGCCGATTTGATGATGGTATCAAGCGCCGATATTGAAACACCGATTGCCCGCATTGCACAAATGGCCCGTGCCGTTGGCATTCACCTCATTTTAGCAACGCAGCGTCCATCAAGAGAGGTCATTACAGGGATCATTAAAGCAAACATTCCAACCCGCATTTCTTTTAAAGTAGCAAGCCGCATTAACTCGCAAATCATTCTCGATGATGTGGGCGCTGAAAGCTTGCTCGGAAACGGCGATCTCCTCTTCCTACCACCCGGCTCTTCTCAGCTGATCCGCGCGCAAGGGGCCTACATCAGCGATGAAGATATCAACAAAGTGATCCGACACATTACCTCCACCTCAGAGCCAAATTATTTAATTCCATCCTTTGATTCCTTTAAATCGAACGATCTCACAGAATCAAGTGAACCCAAAGGGAAAGACAGCCTCTATGAACAAGCACTCAATATCGTGGTCAGTTCAAAGAATGCCTCGACCACCTACCTTCAACGCAAACTGAAAATCGGTTATGCAAGGGCTGCCGGCCTCATGGATGAGTTGGAAGAAAATGGGATCATTAGCCCTCAAGACGGCGCAAAACCGCGCAGAGTCTTAAGCAATCATTCCCTTGAGGAAATGGATGATGAGATTACTTAAGCTGATCCTATTGTGCATTTCTCTCCATGCTGAAACGCTGCAATCTCTCTACTCCACACTTGATCCAACCTCTGTTGCGCAACATTTTGCATTCTACGAGCTCTATCCAAAAACCAGCGTCGGCAGAGCCGCTCTTCGACACGCCTGGGAATTGCTGAAGGGAAGCGGCGATCCAGAACTTATTTTCCCAAATCTTGATCTGCAACCGATCCTCTCCCTTGTGAATCGGACAACACAGGAGGAAACGCCCCTTCTGAGCACAGAACAACATGCTGTCATCGATCGGCTCTCTCTCCATTTAGGAAATCGAAAACTTCGTGGGTATAATGTCTGGAACCAAGAAGAAATCCTCTCTCTTCCCCCCGATGAAATTGACATTGCAAGAGGTTTACTTGTCGCAGAAATGGGAGATTTGAAAGAAAAAATCCAAAGTTACGAAGCAACTCTCGACTTAATGGCTCTCCAAATTCTTGCGCGCCTTCCCACCAATGCCACCGCAAAAGAAAAAATTCGGGCCATCAACGATTACATTTTTTCAGAAATGCGCTTTCGCTTTCCTCCCCATTCACTCCATGCAAAAGACATCGATCTTTACACCTTTCTCCCCTCCGTTCTCGACAGCAGAAAAGGGGTCTGCCTCGGCGTTTCTATCCTCTATTTAAGCCTCGCCCAAAGACTCGAACTCCCACTCGAATCGGTCACACCCCCCGGCCACATCTACGTGCGGTATGTAGCAGAAGATGGGGAAATCACAAATATTGAAACAACAGCACGGGGAATTGATCTCCCCTCTGAAGTTTTTTTAGGCATGGAGACGAAATCTCTCCAAACAAGAAATCCCAAAGAGGTGATCGGCCTTGCATTTATGAACCAAGCAGCCGTTTCCTGGCATCGAGAAGACCCACATCGTGCAATCGAACTCTATCATAAAGCAATGCCATTCCTTCCCAATGACTACCTTCTGAACATGTTCCTCGGATTTAACTACCTATTCGTCGGCAAAGAAAAAGAGGGCAAAGAGCTCTTACAAAAAGTGCATGGAGTCATCCCCAGTCATGCAATCTCAACCGACACAGTCTCAGAAGATTATCTCGCGGGTCTTACCGATGCAGAGAGCATACGCGTTGTCTTTTCCGAAGTGGATGAGACGAGCACCTCCATCCTCAACAAACGGAAAAAAATCGAATCGGTTGTGGCGAAATATCCAAAATTCCGGCAAGGACTCCTCTCACTTGCAATCACCTATCTTCAAATGGGGCGAGAAAAAGAGGCGCTCCCTATATTGGAGAAATACATCGCAATTCACCCAAACGATCCCACAGTGAACTATTATCTGTCAGCCATCCATGCCCAGCGTCACAATTTCCCACAAGCCTGGAAATATCTAACGGTTGCCGAAAAGCTGGTGAAAGAAAAGAATCACAATCCAAAAGCACTTCTTGAACTTCGTCAGAAAATCAAAAAAGTTTGCCCTAAATCAGATTAAAACACTGATTTATTGGATAGTGCATTTACAAACTTCTTCTATTTTATGCAATTAGGCAGCACAAGCAATTGTCAGAGTTCTTCTTCTCGACGATGTCCGAATGCTTTTTCTCTTCTCTGATTGACGTCTCATCACTTGGAAGCAAAGATTTAGTATTTTTAGGAGTACTATTTGCAGAGTAGACAAAGTTGTCTTCATTCGTTGTCGGCGCATTTGTATAATCCGTTTTCTTATTCGTCGTACCCTCTCCATCAAGGGAATCCATAGGCAATGCTCCCGCATCACGAAATGCCTTTACACGAACTAACTGTGTCTTATTTGCTTCTTGAGCCGTATTGTTATGCTTAGGCTCTTTTTCATCAAATCCAAGATCTGATCCTGTAAGAGATTCTACCTCAATCACTTCAAATTCACGATCAAATCTGATCTGATTCCAATTATATCGTTGTGGAAAGTGATGGGCTTGAGGGCCTATATATAATTCTCGGGCAATTTATGTACATATTGACCCCCTTGGTTAGTTCTAGGTAGTTCCATTTTTTGCCTAAATAGGGCGTCTAAATCGTACACAGGGAAGTTTAATGCCTTTGGAGAGGCATCGG
>DAIDIM010000003.1 GCA_027459365.1 Chlamydiota bacterium | reverse complement strand
TATGGCTTTGCGAAAATGGAGGTAAAATCGTCGAAAAGATTCCCGAATATCGTCGAAGAGGCACATCGGGAATGGCTCTGATAGAAGAACATAAGGGAGTAGCTCCTAGATTACATTTTGCAATTGAACTGTCCAACCCTTGTCTTTTAACAAGTGCGCCATATTCTCCGTATGCACAGTACCAACAAGTGCAAAAACAAACCCATCAGCCAAAAGTTTATCGATTCTTTGAGTCATATTTTTCTCTCTAACCTCAAAAGAGCTCAATTCCATTGGAGATACGCAATTTTTACGCAACCATTTACCTTCACTTTCACTCGGATGGTAAATAAATTTTTCCCATTTTTCCTGACATTGCATTGGATTTGCCGGTTCGTAGTTTTCATCCCCATTAGAAGGGATCGTTTCTCGGGGTTTTTCAAGGGGAATAAAAGGAATTCCTCTCCTTTTTGCTTCTCGATAGAAGTGCAATCCAATTGCAGTATCATCATGGATCAACTTTTCGATTTCAGCTTGTGTGAATTTCTGTTCTAGAAAATGATTATAGACCCCAACTAGACCCGAACCTTCCTGCGCATAAAAGGCTGTTTTTTCAAAACATTTCCAGATTCTTGATTCTGGATTATTCATCCCATGAATTGCATCAAAAGTGATAGTCCCGTTTGGAGGAGATCCATGAATTGTCCCAGTGAGGCAGCCTCTGAGTTTTCCCTCCTTATCACTGATTTCATAGAACATTGGATAAATTTTACCCGCTTCTAGCGCTTTTGGCGAAGATGTAGGGTTATAAGAAATTTTTTGATGGAAGGCATAGTAGGTTATACCTGCACCCAATCCCAAAGGGAGAGCGTATCTCCATTGATTGAAAAAATATCTGTTACTGCAAAATGAATTATTTAAAGTCGTTGTCCTGTTCATGTAAGCTATAATAACACAAAAAATACTTTTTTTTCGATTAAATTATTTTTTATATAAATGTGTTTTATTTCTTTTTTGGGCTTTTAATGCGAGATACTTTCTTAATTGAAAAACGTCGGCGACGTTGCGGCATAAATTCTTCTGGGCGCTCCTCTTTGCGTGGCCTTCCCCTTTTCTTCGGCAAATACTCCTCGATAGCAGTCTCGACTTTCGTTGTCTTGCCGACCGGTAAGACTTCCGCCTTGACCTCTTTAAAAGGGGATGGACGGGGAAGACTAGGGAATTGTCGTATTCCCTCTAGGCCAAATCCCTTTTCATTACCCGTAAGTCGGCTGGAAAGATGCCGCAGAGATTCTAACCGTTCAGAAAGGGCTGCCAACCGTTCATCCACATAATGGCGAGGCGAACCACGAAGCGATGAAAGGAGGTGCTCTTCTGTCTCAAATTTTGCTGAGAAAGTGACAGAGGCAGCCGAGACAATATCGGGGATATAGAGAAATTGCCTGCAAGCTGTTGGAACTTGTGTGTAAATATCGACGCTGACCTGGGGTTCTAATTCTACTTTTATCACCTGTTTTGGTGGACGGCCGCGCTTCGGTCTTGGATTTAACGCTTCATTGGAATAGTAGGTTTTTGATTTCACAATTAACGCTTCACGAGCATTTGCAATGTCTTTAGGCACTTTTGGTTCAAATAAAGATCGCTTCACTTTTTCAAGCAAACCCTTATTCACTTCAAGATCTTCTTCAAAAACAAAATGAACATTGAGACTGCGGAGCCATTCAATGATCCGAATCCGAGAGCGCTCCTGATAGTAAAGTTGCCATTTTTCTAACTCGCTTAAGTGGTCGTAGATGAATTCCAAGAAATGATCGCGAGGCTCTTTCGACGAGATGATATCTAATAATTTTTCTTTTGTATCGATGTCGTAGACCTTCTCATGCACAAACCCTTCCATAAACTTTTTGATCTCATAGAAAGTCATTTTTGGAATCAGCGCATAGCGATCAGGATGCGATTCAATTTCTTTTTCGACAGCCTCAAGCTCCTCACTTCCCTTATCCAAATCGATATACATCAAAAAGCCTTCCGTCCGATCAAGATAAAAATCCCTTTCGTCATCCGATTTTGCAAAGGCGTCCATGAGACGAAAATAGCGGAGAATCAAAGGGTTTTTTGCATTTTGAGGGTGAGATTTCATAGGGCGTCCAAGCAATAAGATTTTAGGGCGATAGTATCAAAGGTGACCTCCGAATTGCAAGATGTTTGTTGAAGCATTAAATTTCCTCATCCGTTATAGTTTTTTTCTAAAAATTTGGGTGAACCATGCTCGATCTTAAGGAAATGCGAAAGAATCCCGACTTCTTTCAGAAGAAATTGCAAACGAAAAATCCGGAGCTCGATATTCATGGCCTTCTGTCGATCGATGAGAAAGTGAGAGCATTAAAGACAAGTGTTGAAGAGCTGAAAGCCAAAAAAAATCATATTTCTAAAGAAATTGGAATAAGAAAGCAAAAGGGCGAAGAAATTGCCTCTTTTTCAAATGAACTCTCTGATCTGAATCAAAAAATCAGCACTGGTGAATCGCAAATTCCAGAATTAGAGGAGACTTTAAATCGAGAGCTCTCCTGCTTACCCAATATTCCCTTTGATGATATTCCTGTTTCTCCAAGTCCTAAAGACAATGTTTGCGTGAAGGAATTTGGCAAAAAACCGACGTTTTCTTTCCCGTTTAAAAACCATGTGGAATTGAATGAAAAGCTAGGCTTTTTCGATTTTGCTCGAGGTGCTAAAATTTCTGGATCTGGCTGGATTGTTTACAAAGGAATGGGGGCGCGCTTAGAGTGGGCTCTATTGAATTACATGCTCGATATCCATAAAAAAAATGGCTTTACTCAAGTCATCCCTCCTCTCCTTGTTCGTCCAGAGACAATGTATGGCTCTGGGCAATTGCCAAAATTTGAGAGCCAGCTCTTCAAAATTCATGATAAGGACTATCATCTCTATTTGATTCCGACTTCAGAAACTGCCTTGATTGGCCTGCATTCTGATGAAATCATTGAGGAAGAACATTTGCCCATTCTCTATACAGCTTATTCTCCATGCTTTCGAAGGGAAGCGGGGGCAGCTGGAAGTCAAGAGCGGGGGCTCATTCGGACGCATCAATTCAATAAAGTAGAATTATTTGCTTTTACATCGAGCGAGGAAAGTCCAAAGATCTATGAAAAAATGTTGGCAAGTGCAGAAGAGGTGTTACAAGGACTAGGATTGCATTATCGGAATATGCTTTTGACAACGGGTGATATGTCTTTTGCATCTGCTAAAACAATCGATATTGAGGTGTGGCTACCTGGACAAAATCGGTATTACGAAGTCTCCTCTGTCTCCAACTGTACAGACTTTCAAGCACGCCGTGCACAAATTCGTTACCGCAAAAAAAATGATAAGCCGCAATATGCCCATACGCTCAACGGATCGGGTCTTGCCACCTCTCGTTTGATGGTCGCTTTGATGGAAAATAATCAGCAAGAAGATGGTTCTATCCTTGTACCAAAAATATTATCCAAGTATTTACAAGAAGAGATAACAGTTATTAAGCCATGACCCTTGACTTTCTCAAATTTCTAAAAAATTCGCCAACCGTCTACCATGCTGCTGAAGAGATCATTTCTCGACTGCAAAGGGCCGGTTTTTCAGAATTAAAAGAAAAAGATCCATGGAAGATCATGCCGGGACACGGATATTATGTCGTGCGTGATGGGTCGCTTGTTACAGCATTTATTGCCCCCTTAAAAGCGCCGACAAAAGCGATGACTATCGCAACACATCTAGATAGTCCATGTCTGTGTTTAAAACCCAATCCCGAATCATCCAATCAAGAGATCGGGCAATTGAATACAGAAATTTACGGTTCGCCCCTTTTGCATACCTGGCTTGATCGCGATTTGATGATTGCTGGCAAAATTACCTTTCTTGGGACAAATGATCGGGTAGAATCGCAAACCGTTTTATTAAAAGATCACCCTGTGATCATCCCAAACCTCGCTTTGCACCTCGATCGTAGTCCTGCCGACAAAGGCCTTGTGATTCATCGTCAAGACCATTTAAAAGCGATTTTCTCTTTACAGGCGAGTCAATATTCGCTCGAAAAGATCTTAAAAGAGCAATGCGATTATAACTTGCTCATTAGCTTTGATCTATCCCTTGTTCCAAAACAAGATGCGGAATACATCGGGGCAAATCAAGAGATGATTGCAGCGCATCGTTTGGACAATCTAACCTCTGTATATGCTGCATGTAACGCAATAAGTACCGCTCGTCCGGCCCCTACAATCCTTCCGATCGCATTTTTTTGGGATCATGAAGAAATTGGCTCAATAAGCTCTCGAGGCGCCGATTCTGTGTTTGCAAATGAGCTGATTCAAAGAATTGCAACAACCCTGAAACTGAATGCTGAAGAGATTTTCCGAATGAAATCCTCCTCTTATTGCATCTCTGCAGACTTAGCGCATGGCTTTCACCCCAATTTCCCAGAAAAATTTGATCCGCAAAATACACCACATCTTGGAAAAGGGGTTGTGATCAAATTCAATGCAAATCAACGTTATGCAACCAACCATTTGACCGCCGCCCTTATCCTCAAGCTTTCAGAACAATACAAGATTCCGATCCAAAAATTTGCCTCCCGATCCGACATTCCCTCAGGAAGCACTGTAGGCTCCATGATGGCTGCCATGACTGGCATCCCTACAGTTGATCTAGGAATTGGCAGTTTTGCAATGCATTCCATTCGCGAAACGATCGCAACTTCTGATCTACAATCGCTTTGCGCCCTCATGCACCGCGCTCTGGAACTTCCTGATGAATCACTTTAAAGGGAAAAAAGCATTTCAACACGTGATCGAAGCGCGCATCCGCGGCTTTACTGCTACCTCTGAAATCCATGGGACAGAACTTCCTGGCCACTATTCTGCCGCAGCAGACGCAGCCAAAGAGACCGCAATCACACTCCTCATTCTCTGGACCACTTTTACAGAAATCGGCTTTCCCGCATACCGAACCCATTGGTTC
>DAIDIM010000197.1 GCA_027459365.1 Chlamydiota bacterium | reverse complement strand
CTCCAAAGCACCTCAATTTAACTGATTTTACGAGGTCTAGGGGGTCAACATCTACCATTATACTTCCGACACAAAATAAAAAATCATTGAAATTTTAATAATATATAATGTATAATTACTTTTATATTAAAAAACAACAAAAGGTTATTTATGAGTTCTTTTAGTGATTTACCAAGAAATAATATGAATTTATATTTATATGATACTCATTCAACCTTCCCGTTCGTAAGAGGAACAACCACTGAGACTGAAGCCACCGCAACTGTAGCAAGGAATGTTTTGCCTAATCTAAACACAGTGGCCATTCAAGCTACTGAGAACCCTCAGACTGAAAGTGAAAAAGTAGTAAATCGGATAATGACGCGCGATATGCCAGAGCGCTTTAAATTACGGATTAGTAAAGCCATATCAAAAGTAATTTCAAGTGGAGGAGCAAGTGCAGTAAACCAAATTCTACGATTAATTACTCCACAAACGGACGATTATGATAGAGTAAGAATCGCTGAAGCCATATCAGAAGTACATTCAAGTGTAGTGGAAGAAGTAGCACATCTAGCGCAAATACTGGATCCAAAAATGAACGGGCATGACGTCGCAAATGTAATTACTCATCTTTTAAAATTAAATTCATATGATGAAAGAAAAGAAGCTATCAATCAAACACTAAGTCTAATGACTAGCGATATGCACAAATATCAAACGACTTATGTTTTTTTTCAAGTTATGCTTATTGATCAAAATAAGAGATGGCAGAGAGTAAATAGGGCTGTTGAACAGCTTGAAAATGATCGTCGTAATAGTATTTTACCAAGACATGAAATATTTTCACGCATTTGGATACTTCTACAGACCCCTCTAGACCAACCACTACCTCATCGTTTTACGCAAACGACAGAAAATGTAAAACAGGCCTCAAAAGAAGCATCATGCTATGATAGTAATGTTCAAACGCGTACACAGCATGATCATTTTACACCAACTTCACATGCAAAAGGGGAACTACATACTCAGCCTGCTTGTTTTACGCAAACGGCAGAAAATGTAGAACAGGTCTCAAAAGAAGCATTATGCAATGATCGTAATGTTCAAATGCTTCATGAAATAAGCCCGAATGATAACCGCTGGTTATTCATAAAGCCGGTCGAGTATCGTTGCATGTTGACTTTTCGAACTGCGTGTGCAGCTTTGGGCCTTGAATACCCTATTCAAAGACCCAAATGATCTGTCTGCTAGTCAGATCCTATCAATCTTCGTTAAGGAATTGAAGGTACGCTTCTCCTAATGGGAAAGACCCTTTTTCTCCCTTGAAAAGAGAGAGGATCTTATTGGCTAGCACTTTTCCAAGTTGAACCCCTTCTTGATCAAAGGAATTGATATTCCAGATAAACCCTTGATAGGCCACTTTGTGTTCATAAAAACTAAGTAAGGCACCTAGAGTTTGTAGATCGAGGCACTCTGCAAGGAGGATCCGATTTGGGCGATTGCCTGTGAATACTTTGTTGGGATTCTCATTTTCTTGGCCCGTTGCCAGCGCTATCGATTGTGCAAAGAGGTTGGAGAGGAGTTTTTGCTGAGATGTGGTATTTTGAATCTTCAAATCGTGTGGGTATTGCCCTTTTTTAAATCCGATAAATTCTAAAGGAATCCGATCGGTCCCTTGATGGATCAATTGATAAAATGAGTGTTGTCCATTGGTCCCCGGCTCTCCCCAAATGACCGGTCCTGTCGAATAATTGACCACTTTTCCTGTTTTATCGATATGCTTGCCATTCGATTCCATATCAAGCTGCTGTAAATGCGCTGTGAAACGGAGGAGTGCCTGTGAATAGGGTATAATTGCAACAGTTTCAAACCCTAGAAAATTCCGATTCCAGATGCCAAGTAGCGCAGATAATAAGGGAAGATTAGATCGAAGATCGCTTTTCAACACATGTTGATCCATCTCGTGTGCACCGCGAAGAATTTCGAGAAACCCCTGATAACCCAATGCGAAGCCCAAAACAACCCCTCCCACCATCGACGTAGCAGAATAGCGCCCCCCTACAAAATCCCACATATAAAAGCTTGCGAGATATTTTTTCGGATCATCCAATGGACTCCCCTCGCCTGTCACAGCAACGAAATGATCTTTCGGGTTCAATCCACTTTGTATCATTCTCTCTTTAACAAACTCTTCATTTGTCAATGTCTCAAGAGTACTTCCAGATTTTGAGACTACGACGACAAGCGTCTTTTTCAAATCAACACACTTTAACACACTATTTGCATCATCTGGATCGACATTGGAGATAAAATGGACTTTTACATTTGGTTTTTGAAAGGCAGCAGCGGCAATCGATAGCGCGCGTGGCCCTAGATCTGATCCTCCAATTCCAATTTGGATCAAATCGGTAAATTTTCCATCGATTTTCTCTAAAAATGCCTCTAATTTTTTAAGTTCCCGCTCGGCAAGTTCAGCAGCCAATTTTGCCTCCCCCCTACTTTGTCGATGATCGAATTGATCGCGCATTGCTGTATGAAGAACACTTCGATTTTCAGAAGGGAAACCGTCAATTTTATTCATGATCTCACCCTCTTGCATCGCCTTCATTTTCTTTGCAACTTGTGACTCCTCTGCCAGTTCGTACAATGCATTGATAATCTCAGAATTTACCTGCTCGGCAGCATATAGCAAATGAAAGCCAGAGCCACTTAAAACCATTTCCCGAATCCGTTGATCTGTAAATTCCCTCTTTAAATCAACAGCCTTCATTTTTTGAAGTTTCTTTACCGATTTCATCTCTGAAAACATCGCGTTACTCCATTCCATTTTTTCATCATAATTCATAACTCTTTAATTTAGAGCAATCGTAAATTTAGGAGCCATTCCCGATGTGCCTCTTCGACGATATTC
>DAIDIM010000163.1 GCA_027459365.1 Chlamydiota bacterium | reverse complement strand
AGTTATATGGCTTTGCGAAGAATGGCGGTAAAATCGTCGAAAAGATTCCCGAATATCGTCGAAGAGGCACATCGGGAATGGCTCTTCTAAACAGCTCCTTGAAATCATTCTAGAGAATTTCAAAACTACTTGCCATCCTATCAGCTTCTCTTTTCGGAATTTTTAAACGTGTGGCAATTGTTCGCCAAGAGCGAATTGACGAGGAGACTTCCGCTACAATTTCCGACATAGACTTCGAGTCAAGATCAAAATAATGGCCTACACTTTGGGCAAGCTCTATAGAGGCAGTGGAATCATTGAAATCGATCATAGTAGAAAGAACACGAGGCCTAATATCGATGGGAGTTGGATTGAGATCGTACGCAGGTGCTAAAGTCCATCCAGCTGTTTGAGTATAAACGAACGCGTGATTCCTTAAGTGATCATCCACGTTCGAAATAAGAATATTGAAAACAAGGCGTTTCCAAAGCTCTTTGAGATCTTTTTGCGGATTGGCACTGATTTGACGAATTACATCTGCAATTTCCAAGTAACTATGAGGTTCGTGGTCTTTCGCTTGAATAGCGCTCATGGCAGAAAGAAATGGAATGCGAATATTGCACAGCCGATCAAATCTGCGCGAAATCAATACTCTCTTTGTTTTTATGGTCTCAAGTCTCCAATCTGGCACAGAAATATTCGCCTTTTTTGCTAGAAGAAGGGCAAGAGCTTCCCAGCTAATCACATCGATTTCATCGTCATGTTTGGGAAATTTCGCAATCGCTAAATGACCATCTTTATCTCGGACAGAAGCTTTGGGTCTTGCTCCACCTAGAGACGATCCTGGAGCTAAGATCAAACGGAGATCCTCATCGCTTTCTTGATTCTCCAAAATACGATGCGAGGCATTCAACAATTTCCCAAGTGTGATCAGTGGGGGAATCGCGTTGCCCGCGTAAGTGGTTAAAAAAGGATCGTCTTTATTTTTTTTAAACCGAAGAGCACCCTGTCTTGCTTCGTCATCTACACGAAGCAAAAAATCAATCTCAGAAAGCGTTCTGGCTTGTCTCTTTTCCTTAAATGCTAGCCTCTTCTCTGCCCTTCGCATCAAAATCCTTCCCCATCGATCTGGAGCAGAATCTTCAATGGCTCCAAAAAGAGGTTTTTCTACAGAAGCATGGAAGGCACCCTCTGTTAGTTGTAAAGCAGGATCCAAGACAAAACGGTTCGGATGCTTTAACCAAGACCTCTCATATTCAAAAGAAAGGCTTTCTTTATCCCCCTTGGAATGGACCCAAAGATATCCTGCAAGTATTGACTCTCCATTCAAATCCACATAGGTAAGAATCTCATTTTCCATATTTTTTATGACGTATCCTCTTCGGAAGTTGCTCTGCATCAAATACCTGACCAAGCTTATCGTGCTTTATATCCGCTAAATCAGAAAGATGCGAAATTAAGCCCAAAATGAAGAGGACTTTTGCATATGCCCCCATTGATACGCCACCATCCCCTTTTTCAATTTTCACAAGAGTTGCCCTACTCACGTTTGCCCTTTCAGCTGCAAGGTTGGTCGTAATTCGTCTTCGTTTACGTGCATTCTTTAAATCTTCACCAAATTTTTTGAGAGCTCTGGCAACAGGAAATGGAGTTATTTTAATGTTCATAATTCTAGTCACTATAATTCTTATTGTATAGGATCCTAGTCTTTATTAGCAATTATACAGGGACCCGATTGCTGATAAAGCTTCCACTAAACGATCAACTTCTTCCTCGGTATTATAAATTCCAAAAGAGACTCTCATCGCTGTTTCGAGGCCAAAATGGCGTAATATGGGCTGGGCGCAAAGATGGCCGCTCCGAATCGCAATATTTTGAAGATCGAGCATCGTTGTCACATCGAGTGGGTGCATTCCATCAATTGTAAAAGTGATGATGGGTCCCTTTTCAGCAGCATTGCCAATGATTCGAAGGCCAGGTATTTCTGAAAGATTCTGTGTCGCCTTCTCGAATAGTTTAAATTCGTGTTGGGCAATTTTGTCTAGGCCGATGCCTTGAATAAAGTCGATCGCCCTTTTTAGGGCAATTACTGATGCAATGATGGGGGTCCCGGCTTCAAAGCGCAAAGGCGGCTTTTGGTAGGTCGTGTGGCTCATTTCCACTTTCTGAATCATATCGCCTCCACCTTCTAGAGGAGGCATTTTCTCTAAAAGCTCGTATTTTCCGTAAAGGACTCCTACACCTGTGGGTCCATAACATTTATGCCCTGAGAAAGCAAAGAAGTCGCAGTCGAGATCTTGGACATCGATTTTCATGTGCGGCGCGCTTTGTGCTCCATCGATGAGAATAATTGCACCGTTTTGGTGGGCAACCTTTGCGATCTCTTTGATGGGATTGATGGTGCCAGTGACATTCGAGATGTGGGCAAGGGCAACGATTTTTGTGCATGGAGTGATTAGACCTTCCCAAAGAAGTTCACATTTTTCATTCACAGGGATGTATTTGAGGATTGCCCCCGTCTCTTGTGCGATCATTTGCCAGGGAACGATATTGGAGTGGTGCTCCATGATCGAGATGAGGATTTCATCGCCAGGTTTTAAGACCATTTTTCCGTAACTTCGTGCAACTAAGTTGATTGCATCCGTTGTGCCCCTTGTAAAGATGATCTCTTCCTCAAGTTTTGCATTAAGAAATTTTTGAACTGCGACTCTGGTAGCGTTATACTGCTCTGTGGCCGTGAGCGATGCGCGATAAATTGCACGATGCACAGTGGCATTTTCTTGTTCGTAAAAGGTGGTGATTGCATCGATGACACATTTTGGTTTGTGCGTTGTTGCAGCACTATCGAGATAAATTAAATCTGGATGATGAGAGAAATAGGGAAAAAGATTTTTCATGGGAGACAATCTGCAAGCTCCTCGATGAAGCCTTGAATCAGATATTGTTTTGCTGCTTCTTTTGAAAATCCTCGAGATGTGAGATAGAAGAGCGCTTCCTTATCCAATTGGCCAAGCGTTGCTCCGTGTGAGGCTTTTACATCATCGGCAAAGATTTCTAGATTTGGACGTACATTGACAGTTGCTTGATCGCTAAGCATTAGATTGTTGCACAGCTGATAGCCTTGAGTCTTTTGTGCAATTGGATCGACAAAGATTTTCCCCTCAAAAGAGGAGTGGCTCTGTCCTTTAAGAAGTGCCTTAAAATGTTGTCGAGATTGGGTATATGGCGCTAAATGTTCGACAGTTGTTCGAACATGACTTTGGGCAGAATTTTCTAAACAGATCACTCCTTGTAAAAGCGCTTCTGCATTTTCTTCCAGAAGTTGGACTTTCATATCCAGAGACGATCCAGTGCTATAGTGTCTAAATGTGAAGCTGGCATCTTTTTTCACTCTTACGTGGAGCAATTGGGAGATTTTGGCCGATATATTTTTAAAGACCATTTTTGAGCCTGCATCGAGCACTGCATCGATTTGCGCATTCAAATTGGCATTATACACTTCAAGCTTTGCATGTTTCCCAAGAGAAAAGAAAATATTAGGAGAGGCAACGTCGCTACATGTCGAAATATTCTCAATGGAAAGGGCAACTTCCACCTTTGGTGGAATATAAATAAAAACTCCATCATCGGCCCTAGGATCCACCATGTAATTTTGGAAGAAAAGGCCAAAAGTGCGCACCGCCTCATCCATTGGAAAACAAACAATGGATTCTGGGAATTGGCTCTTATCTAATGAGAGAAAACCATCGATAAAAACGATCTTATATCCGATCTCAAGCATAGCCTTTCTCTTCGAGTTCCAATGCAAGCTCTCTTCCGCCACTCCGTGTTATGACACCATGAGAAAGCACATGAACAAAGTCTGGAACTACGTAATCTAAAAGACGCTGATAGTGGGTAATCAAAATGATTCCCCTTGTGCTGCTTCGCATCATATTAATTCCATTTGCAACGATTCGAATCGCATCAATATCAAGTCCAGAGTCGGTTTCATCAAGAATTGCTAGATCTGGTTGAAAAAGGGCCATTTGTAAGATCTCGTTTTTCTTTTTTTCGCCGCCTGAAAATCCTTCATTGACGTTTCGGTTTTTAAATTCGGATAGGATTTCCATCGCTTGCATTTGTCCGTCTAAGCGCTCTTCAAATTGGCCTTTTGTAAGCTGAGGATTTCTTGCTTTCATCGCACCATAAAGAAATTCAAAATTCGATACTCCAGAGATTTCCAAAGGATACTGAAAACTCATAAAAAGGCCTGCGCGTGCCCTATCTTCTACTTCTAGGTCGAGTAGATTTTGATCCTTAAAAAGGATCTTTCCACTCGTCACACAATAGGCTGGATGGCCGGCTAGAATTTTCGCTAGTGTCGATTTGCCTGCGCCGTTTGGACCCATGATTGCATGTACTTCGCCAGGCTTTACGGTTAAGGATAAGCCTTTGAGAATGCGAATCTCTTCGGTGTTGGCATGGATATCAATGATTTCTAATAAATTATCCAACGGAATTCTCCAATTTTAGTGCGAGGAGCTTTTGCGCTTCCGCAGCAAATTCGAGAGGCAGCTCCTGAAAAACGTCCTTACAAAATCCATTGACGATCATATTGATCGCATCTTCCTTGGAAAGACCGCGTGTTTGTAAATAAAAAATTTGCTCCTCATTCATCTTCGAAGTGGAGGCTTCATGCTCTAGCTCTGAGGTTTGATTTGCCCCCTCGATTGTGGGAAATGTGTTTGCGGATGCGCGATTGCCCACTAGCATCGAGTCGCATTGTGTATAATTGCGCGCGCCGGTTGCTTTCGGGAAAATTTTCACAAGTCCACGATAGGTATTCATCGACTCATCGGCAGAAATCCCTTTTGAAATGATGGTCGATTTTGTATTTTTCCCTATGTGATACATCTTGGTTCCAGTGTCTGCCTGCATTTTTCCATTCGTTAATGCAACAGAATAAAACTCACCGATAGAATGATCCCCTTTCAAAATGCAGCTTGGATATTTCCACGTAATTGCGGCTCCGGCTTCCACTTGCGTCCAAGAAATTTTCGAACGCTCTCCTGCACAAAGACCCCGCTTTGTAACAAAATTGTAAATGCCCCCCTTGCCAGTCTTTGGGTCTCCTGCATACCAGTTCTGTACTGTAGAATACTTGATCTCTGCCCCTTTTTTCGCAACAAGCTCAACCACTGCTGCATGTAATTGATTTGTATCGAAAGCCGGCGCCGTACACCCTTCTAAATAACTGACATAGGAATCCTCTTCTGCTATGATTAATGTCCGTTCAAATTGGCCGGTCTCTTTCTCATTAATTCTAAAATAGGTCGATAATTCCATTGGAGATCGAACCCCTTTTGGAATGTATACAAAGGAACCGTCTGAAAATACAGCAGAATTGAGAGCTGCAAAATAGTTATCCTGGATTGGGACAACGGAACCAAGATACTCTTCAATCAGTTCCGGATAGCGTTTCACCGCCTCCGAAAAAGAACAGAGGACCACCCCTGCCTCTTCTAACTTCTTATAAAAAGTGGTGCCAATCGAGACTGAATCGAAAACAACATCGACTGCCACATTAGCAAGCCTTTTTTGCTCATCAAGAGGAATCCCGAGTCTTTCAAAAGTTTTTAGAATTTCTGGATCGACTTGCTCCAGGTTTTCAAGTCGAGGTTTTGATTTCGGTTCAGAAAAGTAGGAAATGTTTTGATAATCGATCGGAGGATAATGGACGCTTGACCAGTCTGGCTCCTTCATTTCAAGCCACTTACGAAATGCCTTCAATCTAAATTCAAGCAAGAAAGGAGGCTCTTCTTTCCTGCGCGAAATTGCACAAATCGTATCTTCATTGAGTCCTTTAGGAAAAACATCGGACTCAATCTCCGTCACAAAGCCGTATTTATACTCTTGTATCATATATTGGAGGCTAATATACCAGCGGAATCGCTTAACAGTCAACTTTTTATATATTATAATTATACAATAAACTTAAAATTATTATAATAATAAATATGAGAGATACTAATACTAACAGCCACAAATCTGAAATGCTAGAAGATGTTGGAAAGATTATTTTTCATCTCCATCATGGGAATCGTGTATTGATCGATCTATTTATAGATAACTTAAAAGCCAATGCCGTACATATGGAGCCAACCATTCAACAAGCTGTGCTCAACTTCGCAGAGCAAGTCCATTTCCAATATGACTACGATCCCTGGCATAAAGTGACCGAAGATGTTCAAATTGCTGCAGATCAAGTTCTTAAGAGTTTAAAATAAATGTTTAAATGGCTATTTTTTTCATTTGCGCTCAGCTACTTTGCATCCACTGGAAGCTATGTTTTTCCAGATGGAAGTCGCTATACAGGTGAATGGGATGGTCATAAAAGACATGGGATTGGAAAGCAGGTCTGGCAAAATGGTGCTTACTACGATGGCTCTTGGGTCAATGATAAAAAACATGGCTATGGCCTTTTTGTCTTAGGGAATGGTGAATACTACCAAGGAATCTGGGTCAATAACTGGCCCGGCAATTATCTTGAAAATCCAAACATTTTTTCCATTCATAATCTAGATGAAATGCGGGCCCGTTTTCCTCAAGTTTCCCTCACCATGAATGGGCTCATCTTAGAATCGATGGACGATTATAATGACGCTTTTGGTGCCAAAAATTATGAATCGTATTTACTATCTAAAGGTTTGGCTTTAAGGGGCATCGATGCGAAAATAGTCCACTATTCCTCAGCTGCGGACCTTAAGCGTAAAATTCAACAACATTCCACAAAAAAACTCGATTTTGTTTGGCTTCGCGCCCATGGAACCAATCATGGATTGACCTTCAATTGCGGACATGATGTTGGGACAGCTGAGCTTCTCGCATCAGCAATAGCCGGCCGTCTTTCTGAAAATGCTGTCATTATTCTCGATTCTTGCGATACAGGCGTGCCCAATGGTCTGGCAGAGCAGTTGATGAATCTCCTCTGTCAATACGGGATGAATTTACGGATCATTGCTCCCGATGGCGAGATTGCCTATAGCGGCTTTGACGTCGCAACCTATGAAATCACTGTTCTCATGATCACAATTACCGGAAGAAATATTGCAAAAACGTTTTATTGCTATGCGGGGCGAAGCCCGACTGATCCGCTATAATTCCAAAAAAAACAGAATTATTTCCTTCCGAGCTTTCTCAATGGATTGCCTGTGCGTATGTATTTCTCGATTTTCTCAAGCTCCAATCCTTTTGTTTCTGGAACATAACGCATTGAGTAAAAAAGGCCGATGATGCATGCAAGTGCATAGAAAGCAAACGTCATTGATATTCCGACATCATGCAGTAACGATGGGAAAGTTGCTACGACGATCGTATTGAATGCCCAGTTTGTACCAGCTGACAAGCTGGCCCCTTGCCCCCGTATTTTAAGTGGAAAAATTTCAGACATCATGACCCAAGGAAGGGGTCCCAATCCAATTGCAAAAGCAGCAATATAGACAAATAAAGAAATCGCTGCAATCCAACGGATCTCAGGAAGATCGATATACGTAATGATCGAAACAAGTACGAGTGCGATTCCAGTGCCCAAAAATCCGAGAATTAACAATAGACGTCTACCTAATTTCTCAATCAGACGCATAGCAACAATGGTCATGAATACATTCAAAGCACCAATCCCAACGGTTGCAAGGAGATTTGCATAATCACTTCCGAGATTCATTTTCTCAAAAATAATCGGCGCGTAGTAGATGACAACATTGATTCCACTGACCTGTTGGAAGAAAAAAAGGAGCATACCGAGTGCAACAACAGGTCGCATTTTTTTCGAGAATAGCTCTTTCCACATACTCTTTTTTGATTCAGTGCGAATGGATTCTTGAATCAATTCCAATTCAGCTTTTATTTCGTTGGAAGTGTAATGACTTCCGTGGAGTTTCTTGAGCGCCATTTCAGCTGCCATGATTTTGCCCGTGGCACAGAGCCATCGGGGACTTTCAGGAAGAAAAAATGCTCCTAAAAATAGGATTGTACTTGGAATTAAGCCTATCGAGAAAATCAAACGCCAAGGGAGTACATCTACTGCAAATAGATTGATCAAATAGGAAATGAAAATTCCGATTGTGATCGCTAATTGAAAGTATATCACCAGTTTTCCACGAATTTCAAACGGAGCTGCTTCTGCGATATAGAGAGGGCTTACCACGACAGACATCCCGATGCTCGCCCCTAAACAAATCCGCGCAATGCATAATAAAATGTAGGAAGACGAAAAAACGATCATCAAGATTCCAGCTGTGAAAAAGATCGGTACGAGAAATAGAACCATTCGACGTCCAGACCAATCTGAAAATCGCCCAATGAGGCAAGCTGCAACTAAAGCTCCGAAAGGCATTAACCCCATCATGAATCCTACCTGAGCATGCGTCATAGAAAAATCAGCTTGTATTTGTTTCAAAACTCCCGAAATAATCCCCTCATCAAAACCGAATAAAAAACCGGTGAGAGACGCTACAAGCGCGATCAGATAAATCATACTTACCCCATGTCAAAAAAAGATTGCTAAAAAAAATCTCTTCTTAGATATTCCTATAACATGATTTGCTATATTTTTGTCTTCTTTGTTTTTTTTACCCAATTATTTGCAGGCAGTCACAAATTTTCAAAAATCTCGCAGGAACGAGGTGAAGAGTCCTCCGTTTATGTACAAGAAGCACCCCCTCCAGAGCTACAACCAGAAGAAAGTTGGTGGAATCGAAAATATTTTTTCGGTGGCACATACCTTAGGCAAAAGCTAGCGGATTATGGGATAACGATTGCTTCAACCTATGTGACAGACCTCCTAGGCAATCCCATTGGAGGAAGAAGACAAGGTTTTGCATATGATGGTTCGTATGGTCTTTTTGCAACTATTGACTTCACAAAGGCTGGACTGACTGATTTCCTCATATATAGCGGAATGGCCTGGCGCACTGGTGACAGCTTAACGCTTGAATACATTGATAATCAATTCAATGTTTCCCAAATTTGGGGATCAGAGACGGTTCGTCTCGTTCAATTATACATATCACAAACTTTTTTTTGTAAACGACTCAAATACAAATTAGGCCGTCTTTGTGCAGGTGATGACTTCCTTACTTCTCCACTTTATTGGCAATATGTAAGCAATGCATTCGATGGGAACCCAGTTTCTATCTTTTTTAATATTCCTTTCAGCGCTTATCCCGGTGCCACATGGGGAGCTTATCTTGAAGGACGCCCTTGGGATTGGTTAATCATTAAAGCCGCCGTCTTTAATGCCAACTCAGAAATCCAAAAGGACGAATATCATGGTGTGAATTTCACATTTAAAAGTACCAACGGCGTTGTGTGGGTTACAGAATGGGACGTGCTTGTAAATCAAGCCTGTAATGATACAGGTCTGCCCGGAAATTATAAGCTTGGCTTCTACTA
>DAIDIM010000146.1 GCA_027459365.1 Chlamydiota bacterium | reverse complement strand
TCCCGATGTGCCTCTTCGACGATATTCGGGAATCTTTTCGACGGTTTTACCGACATTTTTCGCAAAGCCATATAACTTAGTGAGATATCATCATGAATTTTCTATCAAAGTGACGAGTTTCTCCAATTTTATTGGAGATTCTGGTCAAAAAGAGCTATTCGGATGTTTTTGTTTGGGAAAGGAGATGTAGAAACAGTTCAGGGGACCATTCCGCAATTTGCGCATAATCGGTAACAAAAGGTTGCATATCTGCTTTTGCGGAGACGAAATTGAGCTTCTTAATTTTCTCAATCATAAGTTCTTCAAATCGATTCCTTGTTAAAATTTCATCATTTTTTAAAGTTCCTGCCCTTCGCATATGAATCGCAAGTCGTTGCAGAGGTAAAATCGCATTTTGACGCACTAGCCATTGCCAATCATACCAGTCACGCCCTTTCACACGTCCTTTCCATTCTCTGAAGAGGACTGCATGCATTTTCCCTGCAAAGATATCACTTAAAACAACAGTTCGAATTCCCACACTAAAAGGAGTGAGAAGATATTTTGTTTCAACGTCATAAGCCAACGCTGGATCAGTATCGACTTCGATTTTAATTTTTAACAACATCTCTGGATGTAAGCCAGAGACTAGATTTTTAGGGATTCCGATTTTTAAAAGCTCTCCAAGAGTGTTTGTTTTAATGAAGGCTGAACGAATCGGGGTGATCCAGCTTTTGTCTTTTGTATCGATTTCTACAGAAAAACCATATGAGGAGAGTTCGTTACGTATTGCTTCATGATACGGTTCTAGTGAATATTTTGGATTTGGGGCGAGTAAAGTAAAATCCAAATCTTCCGAAAATCGATCAAGGCCGTAGAGAATCCGAAGAGTTGTTCCTCCATAAAAGGCAGCGTGTTCAAAAAAATGAGATCTCCAAAGTCCTACAAGCGCGAGTTCTTGCAGAATCTCTTTTAATGCACGTTCATATTGAGCCCGTGTTTCGCATTTGTATCTTCTCAAAATCGTTTCTAAGGCTGGGTTCATTTTTTTATCCAATCAATGATTTGTTGAATGCTTTTCGGACCTCCAGCTTGAAGGATTTCAAGGAAAATTTCGATATGCATTTTCTTCACGAGATTTTCATCAAGACGGAGATCATCAAAAAGTAAAGAGGAGAGATCGTGAATATTTTCTGGATTGAATCCTCGAAAATAAAAGAGGTCGGAGAGGGCTTTTTCTGGCGTTGCGATGAGGGCCGTTTCGTTATTTCTGATCGTGATTAGAGTGAATCCGATTCGATACAGTTTGAGAGGGATTCGAGTATAGCTAAATCTTCCAACCGGAGTGTCAAAGTTTCGTCTCTTTTTTGTCGACACACTTGTGATTTCAGATACATATTCAGGAATAAGTCCATAATAACTTAAAGCATATTCACGAGAAATATAGGAAGGGCCATAAATTTTATTTGCTAAAATTTCAGGACTGTATGAATTTTTTCGGTATTGTTGACCAAATATATAAAGACCTTTTTTGACTCGAATTAGATCTCCTTTTTTCAAGAGTTTAGTTACTTTGACTCGAGGTGATTTGTAATTTTTAAGACAATCCATCACAAAAGTATAATCGATCTCTTCACCTTGAGTGTTGTTTCTTATTAAGTGAATGGCCTGAGTCATTGAGTCTTCCAGTATGTATACATTTAGTGTACATACTGGCAAGGTAACTGTCAAAAAAATTGTAGTTTTGCAACTGCACCACCACCCGATCATTTTTTAAGTATGAACAATTGTTGGGAATGGTTGATAACTTCATTAAGTCATTCATTATCAAAAATATAGGAGTAGTATATCATTTTCAAAAACCTGAGTTGTGAACAAGTTTCCCACAATTTCCCACCGGGATTTTATTTTTTTTAATTTACTGTAGATGAGTGGTTTAAGAACCAATTAAAATCTTCAGTTTCCAAAATGATTTGTGCGATTTGTGGAATTGTGGATAAGATGTGGGAAAACGTGGGAAACGAAATGAGCGGGTTCTTCTTCTCAGGATCACATACTGCAAAACTCGACGAGAAAGGACGTTTTGTCCTTCCTCAAGAGATGCGTTTTGGTCTTGTCGAAGAGGGGAAGTGTGAGTTTGCGATCGGATTGGGTTTGGGAGGATGTCTTGCTGTTTATAAAAAGAGTGCAATCCAAAAGATTGTTCAGAAATTTCAGCAGCATCAACACATTGCAAAGTTTCAGAAGTTCTTTACTTTGTTTTTCTCGACTCTTTTTCAGACCGAGTGTGACAAAGTAGGACGTGTCTCCTTGCCTTCGTCTTTAAAGTCTGCGGTGGGAATTGATAAGGAGATCGTGATTGCCGGAGTGATGGATAAGATTGAGCTTTGGCCAAAACAGGTCTATGATGCAAATTTACTAAAGCTGTTGGATGGGACAAATCCAGATTTCAATCTCGCGAAGATGACGGAAGAAGCTTTTGCTCTTCTACAAGACGGAGAACGTACAGTAGAAGAGGCAGTCGAAACCGTCATGAACCCAATTTATATTCCACAGTAAGAAAAGACAATGGAACACGTACCTGTATTGTTGAATGAGGTGCTGCGCGCCTTTGAAGAGTCGCGTTTAGACGTTTTCTTTGAGGGAACTGTGGGTGCAGGAGGGCATGCGAAAGCAATTTTAGAGGCGCATCCTGAAATCAGACGCTATCTGGCGTGTGATCGGGACAAATCCGCTATCGAGATTGCCAAAAAGCAATTGCAACCTTGGTGGGAAAAAGTGGAATGGATCCATGGCCCTTTTGCGGAACTGGAGAATTATTTGATGCATCAAAAGATTGATGGATTTTTTATCGATATTGGGGTTTCTTCGATGCAATTTGATGAGGGGAGTAGGGGCTTTAGTTTTAGGAGCGATGCGCCACTTGATATGCGAATGGATAAAGAGAGTTCAGTCACTGCAGAAGAGCTTGTGAATGAGCTGAGTGAAACAGAATTGGCACGCATCTTCTTTGAATATGGTGAAGAATTTCGCTCCCGTGCTGCGGCACGAACGATCGTAATGGCGCGTAAAAAAAGGCCCATTCGGACGACATTTGAGCTAACGGCGATTTTAGAGCCAGTATTGAGAAAGGGAAAAGTCCATTTTGCAACGAAAGTTTTTCAAGCCTTACGGATTGCTGTGAATGATGAGCTGGGTCAGTTGAAAAAAGGACTAACAGCCGCAATCCAAAGTTTAGCTCCAAATGGAATTGTTGCAGTGATTTCGTTTCATAGTCTGGAAGATCGGATTGTGAAGTGGATGTTTCGCGAAGATGAAAGACTTGAAATACTGACAAAGAAGCCGATCGAGGCAACGAGAGAGGAAGTGAAGAAAAACCCAAGAGCGAGAAGCGCAAAATTACGCTACGCAAGAAAAATTATATGAAACAGTTATTAATGCAGATCGGTGTTTGTATTTCATTTGTTGGATTCTGCCTATACTCCTATTTGGATGCACAAAATGATTTAACACATCTCAAAATGCACCTTCCTCAAAAAGAAAAAGAGATTGAGCAGATTCAAGAAGAGATGAAGCGGTTATCGTATACAATCGATCAGTTTGAAAATCCGACCAATTTGATTGAACTTGCTCATAAACCCGAATATCGGCATCTTAGACATCCTGTTTTGCGTGAAATATTAACAGTTTCAGAAAGTTCGTTTGCTTGTGACTAGTGGAATTAAACATTCGCTCTCCCGCCTTGTGATCGTTGCATTTTTTTTGTCGACCCTTTTTTGTGCCCTCGTCGTTCGCTTTTACCAGATTCAGATTTGTGACGGTGAAAAATGGACCAATATTGCTCTATCTCAGCATCAAT
>DAIDIM010000141.1 GCA_027459365.1 Chlamydiota bacterium | reverse complement strand
TTTCCGCATCCAACCGAGCTAAGAGTAAACACGACTAAGGCAAATATAAAAGTTCGTTGCGTTCCCCACTTGTCCGCTACCCAACCGCTAACGGGGATAAAGAAAGCAAGGCTTAATAAATAGCTTGTTAATGCTAGTTTTAAATGAATTGGATTAATCATAAAACTTTGGGCGATTTTAGGGATCGCAGTAATTATGATTGTGACATCTAATGTCTCCATGAAAAGCGCTACCGCAACAATCCAGGGAATAACTTTTTTAGCGTTTGTGGGTCCGCTCATAGATAATTCCTAAAATGACACAAAAGTGTTTCAAAAAATTGGACCCTGGGTTTGCGATTTCCGTCATACAAGTTAAGTTATCCAACAATACTTTTTTTAACAATGATTTTAAAATTCCCCTCATTTCAAATGAAGCTAACAAATTGTTAATAAAATCAACCAAATTAAAACAATCTTTCTTAACTCCTGAAAGCTCATTTTCCGGTAACACACTTTTTGTGAGGGCAATTTTTTTACCTTTTAAATCAGAAAACGTTTTATTGGTCCTTCTTTAATAACTAAAAAACACAAGTTTATCAGAAAAATAAGGCTTAGAAAATTCGAATTGATCTAAACGTTCTTGAGTAATCGCAAATGTAAAAAAAAACGAGATCAACACGATTTTCTTTAAGAGCAAACACCCTTTCAAAACTTAGGATTTTTATAAATTCGACTCGACCTTTATTGCCAAGCAGTTCTCCCGTAATCAAACGTGCTAAGTCTGCTTCAAATCCCTCCATTTTATTTGTTTGCGGATTTAAGTAGCTTTTCCCTGGCAGTGTTCCTGCGACACGACACTCAGCTTAATCCTTTTTTTTATAGCGTCGATCCAATTTTCCATATTTTCACTTGTGAGGGTAAATATTATGTTTTTTAAGCAGATCTTGTAAAATAGCTTTGGCTTCGAATTTGTGTAAACACGTGTTGATGAAGTCATATAGATCGCGACAGTCCTTATTGATTCCTACAGCATAATCTTTAGCGGAAAACTGATTTCCTGTATCGAGGATCGCGAACTGACCTCCTCCGCTCCAATTGGTTTTTACAGTCATTGCAGTTGTGTAAAGACAAGCAAAGGCTTCCACAGAAGAACTTTCCAGAGATCGAATCCCTTCGGGAATGTCCTGTGCAAGAACGATTTCTGCTTCAGGAAAGTCCTTCTTGAAATTTTCAAAAATAAAGGTTTTATCTGCGATTGCCACTTTTTTTCTTTTTAGATCAGACAAGTGTTTTATTGAGCCCTCTTTAATAGTCAATAGAGACAATTTATCAATGAAGTAGGGTTTCGAAAAGAGTATTTGATCTAAACGTTCTTTCATGATTTTAAATATCGAAATAACGAGATCTACTTGTCTTTCAACAAGACAATTCACCCTTTCGCTGAACATCACCTTAATAAATTCGATTTGGTTACCATTTCCTAATAATTCCTCGGCAAATAAACGCCCTAAATCCGCTTCGAATCCTTCGAGGATATTTGTTTGGGGAGTCCAGTAAATTTTTCCCGGTTGGTAATCGACAGAAACAGCAATACGCAATTTCCCTCTATTCTTGATACGATCGATACAAGATGTCATGAAGTTTCCCTGCTCCAACCATGTTCTTTAAGCTTTTTTTTCAAAGTCCCATTTGCTTCAAATTTAGATATTGCATCGCTGACGAATTTAACCAGATCCTGTCTATCTTTTTTTATCCCTACAGCGTATTCCTTAATAGGGAATTGATCTCCAGTGTCCAATAGACTAAACGAAGCTGCATCTTTCAAAGTCGGAAGCATCAAAGAGAGGTTGACATAAGTGTTGATCAAAGCTGCGACGCGATGTTCTCTTATATCTTGAATTGCATCTGACTTACTTTTTACAGGAACTGCTTCAGCTTCTGGAAATTCCTCTTCAAGACTAGTCAGGGTAGCGCTGTTTTCTATAACTGCCACTTTTTTTCCCTTCAAATCTGATAAACTTTTTATCGGACCTTCTTTAAGAACTAAAAGAGCTTCTGTATCAATATAGTAGGGTTTAGAAAAAGCGACATGCTCTAAACGCTCGCGTGTAATTGTAAACAGAGAAATTACAAGATCGACACGGTCTTGAACAATGGAATTTTGCCTCTCCTTTCCAAGAACTTTTATAAATTCTACATTATCTTCGTTGCCAAATATCTCCTTGGTTATCATACGTGCTAAATCAACCTCGAAGCCTTCCATTTGATTTGTTTGAGGATTTAAGTAACTTTTCCCTGGCAGGTCTGCAGCAACACCAACGCGCAATTTCCCTCTGCGTTTAATGAGATCAATGGAATTTGTCATAAGAATTATCCTTTTTTAGGATTTCTTGGTTCTACAACTTCAATTCCGTTTCCAAATGGATCATCTACGTGAAATCGGAGATATTGAGGGACATCGGCATCTGCTCGCGTTTCAATATCAAAGCTATGGAAATGTTTGCGAGCTTCGTCTAAATTTGCCACTTCAATGCACATATGGCGATTATGTGGCACCTTAATGAAAGGAGGGCTGAAATCCACATGCAATACTTTATCTCCGAGTTCATACCACCACACATCATAGGAGGCGGTTAGATTACTTGGAGGGGTCAACTTTTTTAGTCCTAAAACTTTTTCATAAAACCATGTTACTGTATCATGTTCCCCTTTTGGGGCGGCTATTGTAAGATGGTTGAATTTTGTGATCTTCAGGCCCATTTTTCACACTCCTCAATTGCTATTTCCACTAGATACATCAAGAGACATATATCAGTCAAAAAATATACAACGCGATTGGCAAAAGTTTATAGAATTTAGCTAATCCAAATTCAGAAACCAACTATAATGGCTAAAAAAATGCCTTTCCATTTCTTTTCTGCTGAATTTGGGATCAAACTCTTGAATTTATAAAAAAGAACATATAAACTTAGGAGCTGTCGATATACCTATAGGTCTCGACAAATGATTTGATAGACATGAAAATTTTTCATGATATAATGGGTCGTTTTATTACCCAGATGGAGCCCTCTATGTCTCATCCGCGTGGCAGACCTTTTACTCCAGAAGAGAAAAATTTCATAGTTACGCTGAAGCAATACTTTGATCGTAACAGACCTGAGTCAGGCCCCAAAGATTCTAGCGCGCAGATGACAGCTGATGCCTTGGGTATTGGATTGGCGACGGTCAATAGGACAATGGCAAGTTATCAAAAAGATCCGCAAAACCTTAACGTTCCACCAAAACCAAAAGGTTGTCCTGAATATGCAATAGACGCTTCTCATCAAGAAAAAGTTCGCGCCTACATTCGAAAGGCAAACGCAGAAGGAAGGCATATCACAATTGATACGATCTTAAGTTTTCTCCAGGAGGAATCTACTGAGGAATTTCATGAAAGAACTTTAGCTCGAACCTTGGACCGATGGGGTTTTGAATTTGGCAGAGGCACTCGCACACAACATCTTAAAGAGAAAGATTACGTGATTGCTGCTCGTCGCAGATATCTACGAAAAATGATGAATAATCGCTTGCCAAACGGAGGGGCTCTTCGTCCTGAAGTATATCTGGACGAGTCCTATGTAAATAAAAATCATAGCAATGATCTTATTTGGTATTACCGTGAGGATGGTCCGTGGGTGCAGAAACCAACAGGTAACGGAGAGCGTTTCGTTATTATAAACGCCATTACAAAAGATGGATGGGTGCCCAACGCCAAAGTGATCTTTAAAAGCACAAAGAAAACTGGAGATTATCATGGGCAGATGACTTGGGAGATTTTTCAAAAATGGTTTTGTGAAAAATTGCTTCCAAACATCCCTCCTCAATCTATCATTGTTATGGACAATGCATCGTATCACAATGTGCTTTCAGGTCTATCAGCTCCCACAGATACATGTTCTAAAGAACGAATGTTGCAATGGCTTGGAGAGAATAAAATTTTTGCAGTCCGGATTGCTTGAAAGTAGAATTGATAGAGATGTTGGCTAAATTGGCCCCGGAGCCTACCTATGCAATAGACGAAATGGCCAAAGCGCATGGTCACGAAATTTTACGAACACCTCCTTACCATCCAGAATTACAGCCAATAGAAATTTGCTGGGGCGTTCTCAAAAATGAAATAGCAAGAAACTGTAATTTCACCATGAAAGGCTTAGAAACTCAATTAGAAAAAGCCTTCGATAAAGTAACGGCAGAAACATGTACCAAGCTCATTAAGCAAGTAAAAAAGGTGGAAGACGAATTTTGGAAAGAGGATGCAGTATCAGAAAAAATGACAGATTTACGGTGAATTTGTACGACAAAACCGATACAAAAACCTATCAATTCATTTGTCGGGACCTATAGTCGACATATTATGTTTCAGCCGTGCATTCCATATTTGTTTCTTTCTGTGCTCTTAGTTCTTAAAGGATTCTCAAATAGTTCAATAGAACATTGCTGTCAATCTCATTCAGAAAGTACTGAGATCTTCTGTCAGGCAGATAAGGGATCTTATGTTCCATGGTTTACTGGATTACTTTTTACGCCAAGTGGATTAACAACCCCAAAAGGACAGGTAAAACTGCAACCTGCCGTTTTTGGGAGAAAAGACTTCGCCTCATATGATGAACGTTGGCATTCTCACAAATTAATATCTCCTTTTTATAGGATAGATCAAATATTAAGATCAGCAGTTGGATTAAGTTCTTTTATGAGCATGAATCTCACTATTACAGTCAAATATAATGCAACCGATAGTATCTCAAAATGGGGTTTGGGCGATATTTTTTGGGGATTTAACTTTCAACTTTATGCCTCGGAAAAAGACTCTTATATTCCTTCGATCATGCTCATATTATCTGAAAGATTTCCTTCAGGAAAATATCAGCATCTGAATCCTGCGAACAAAAGAACCGATGTTTTTGGGGACGGATCCTATGATTCCATCATTGGATTAGGCGCATCTAGTCTTTTTCATTTCAGGAAACACCACTTTTTAGAATTAAGAACGGGTCTATTATATCAAATACCCACTCATGTACAGGTTAAAGGATTCAACAGGTATGGAGGAGGTGAGGATA
>DAIDIM010000110.1 GCA_027459365.1 Chlamydiota bacterium | reverse complement strand
CTTGCAACACTTGAAATTCTAATAATATCAAACAGGTACAAACTAAATTTGAAACATACAAATTAAGCATATAAACCTCTTTTATTTTCACCGTTCATAATCAATGGCAAAGTTCCAAGGAAAATCTGCTTCTCGTAAATGAGAATTCCCTAAACTTGTGAATAGTTTTTCTCCACTGATGGTGATCTCACATTGGTTTTTCCAGGCAATAACGGAGAGACAAAGTTCCTCTGGGTACCAATTAATACAAGGATTCACTTTTTTAGTTTCCTCCATCCATTCTTTGAGAATTTTGATAGATTTCGCTTTTTCTACATTAAATCCAATCACCGCTCCTCCTATATGAGGAATTTGATCTAACAAGGTCAACGGCACTCCTAAAGATGCGATTGGTTCTGGGAGATGTTCTTTTAAGTTAAACGGATAATCTAAATAGAATCCCGGAGAGAACATCAAATAATCATGCTTATCAATCAAAGCAAAAACTTCATTTAAATTTTTGAGAGGATGCATGGATGTGTCGAGCCATAAAATTTTTTTATATCCCAACTCTAGCGCTTCATAAAAAAATGCAATTTTCCATGCATAGGGTACATGGCACAATTTTATTCCTTCTTTTTGCATATAAGGAAACCCACCGATGCGAAATAGCACATCTCCTTCAAAACCTTTATTTTTTAACTCTTCCAAAAGACGTCGCACCTTATTGGGATAAGGAGTGTTATATGAGGAATACAAAAGAATACATCGCTCACTATGTTGGGAATTTCCTAAATGATGAATTTCAAATATGGGCATCTCTCCATTGTCACCTACAAGTTTTAGAGTTCTTCCGGTCCTCCTTTTTATGGTTGTATCTTTTTCATTCCAATGAGGAGATAAATAATAAGGAGAGAGGTAAGGTCTTTTTCCAAGCATTAAAAAATTTTGAATTTCGCGATATTCTTCAAGGCTAGGATTGCGTAGATCACTAATCTTAGAAAAAAAGTCATTCACTTCATCTTCACCTTCATAGCAATGAATATTAAAAGTTAATAGCAGAGCTATGAAAAGAGGTAGGGAATTCATACAGAGATACTCTAGAGTCAAATTAAACACGTAATAAAAATCCGTTACTAAAAACGGAAATTTGTGATTTTATTCCAGGCTTGCAATTTTTTTCTATCAATTTTTTCTTTTGAGCAATAGGATATTTGGATGCCCGTATTTGGATTTTTTTTGGAGCGAAATATGAAATATGAAAAATCAGCGATGATTTGTCTTTTGCATAGAAAAAAGCTATTTGTAATATTTTTAGTGGGTGCGCTGTTATTTACACCTTACCTGAACGCACTTGATGTTCAAGTTTTTTTTCATAAACTCAGTGAATCTACTCCAGAATGGATGCAACAACAAATTGAAGCAGACTTAAAACCCTTTACTACACAGCTCAGCAAAAAGTATCTCGATCGCCTTTTTAATAATAGTGACCATAGTTTTTTTAGAATTCGTGTCATAAATGGTAATATGACAATTGAGAAAGGGGAATTTGCCAAGATTCATGGAGCAGCTGATAGCATTATACCCCATTTTCAGGGACTAAATCATGTGGTTCCATTGCCAGATTTCGATATTCTTGTCTCTGCAGGAGATGGAATTGGGTGTCATGCGAATGGTCCTGCATATCCTATTTTTACGATCTCTAAATGCAGGGAAGATCAAGGGGTCATTTTAATGCCTGATTGGTTTGCTCTACAAGGATATGAACCGGAGAAGTCGATGGTGCTGTGGGGAAATCAGGAATATCCCTGGATTGTAAAAAAAAATGTGATTTTCTTTAGAGGAAGTGATTCGGGAATTCGGGATAATTCGAGTTTTGATGCTTGGAAAAAATCTCCAAGGCCACAACTTGTGAGATTATCCATCAAATACCCCCATCTAATAGATGCAAAGTTTGCGCTGAGTCTTCATTACGGGCACCGTCACTTTTTTGATGAAGCCCAAAGAGAAGGTTATATTGGCGATTACGTACCAATGAAGGATTATGTTAGGTATAAGTATCTGATTGATCTCGATGGCAATTGCGCTTCTGCGCCAAGGCTTGCTCTTATGCTTCACTCAAACTGCGTTGTTTTCAAAACGATCACAAATTCTGTACAATGGTTTTATAAAGCTTTAAAACATAACGTTCATTTTATTCCTGTAAAAGAGGACTTTACAGATCTTTTCACTCAAATGCTTTGGGCTAAAGAACATGATCAAGAGTGCATGCAAATTTCTAAAAATGCTCAAAAACTAGCAACCGAAGTGCTTTCTCGAGAAGCCGTTTATGAGTATTTGTATCGACTCTTAATTGAGTATTCAAGACGGCAACAACAACAATACGATCAAGATTGAACGAGAATTCTTGGCTAAACTCGCTGATGAAAATCTGAGTTTTTCACAGTCGTGGATCTCTCAATATGATCATATTTTTTTCTATCCATTTTTTCTTTTTTGGAATAGGATTGTTGCAACTGATATGAGTAAAATGAGATTTTTGATCACAATTTTGTTTGGTATAACCACTGCAGCTTATGCGCAAAAAAAAGAAGATGCTCTGAAGGATTATGTATGCAATATTTTGCCTTCTTTGGAGGGATGGTGCAGTCGAGAAAAAGCGTTAAATTTTATTGATTTAGTTTTAGAAGTGAAACCGAATTTATGTGTGGAAATCGGTGTTTTTGGAGGAGCCTCTCTTTTTCCTGTTGCATCGGCACTTAAATTTTTAGGCAAAGGAATTATCGTTGGGATAGATCCTTGGGAAAGAAGTGAAAATGTTAAGTATTATCATCCTATAGAGGATCATGTCGATTTTAAATGGTGGAGTACTTTAGATTTTAACTACATTTATGACTCATATTGCATGATGCTTAGACGTAATGGATTAGGAGATTGTTGTGTCTCCATAAAATCTACATCTGCGCTTGCAGCAGCATTTCTGGACAATATTGATATTTTATATATTGATGGTAATGCAGATGAAGGAATTACAATACAGGATGTAGAATTGTATCTCCCGCGAGTATTAAGTGGTGGTTACATATGGATCAATAATGCTCTATGGCCACAGAGGCAAAAAGCAATTCATCTCTTAGCAGACGCTTGTGATTTTGTGAAAGCAGTAGATAATGGAAGTTGCATTCTATTTAAAAAGAAATAATATGTTATTTGTTCTTTGTTTTTTTATCTCTTCAATTTACGCTACAAATTCTATTCAAGACACTTGGAATTCAAAATATGTACTTGGAAATAATTATAAGCAATCGGGAGACTGGCCAAACGCTCTCTACTGGTACCTTGAAGCATTTCAAGAAAACCCAGAAAAATCTGAACCTCTACAGAAAATATCCTCATATTACCGATATCTTGGAGAACATCATACTGCTTATCTTTTTGCAAAATTGGGTTCACTTCTATTTTCCTCATATCAGTTTGAAGAGGATCTCTCGATAGTTTCTTTTTACATAGATCATAAGGAGGAAGGGTTTATCGCTGCGAGCAATTTAATGACTCGAAAAAATGTGCCGTGGTGGGTGAAAGATCAGGCTTCGAGAAATATCCTTTTTTACGTGCAAAATATTCCAAACGCTAAATTTCTTCCCATCAGTTTTGAATTTCCGTTGATTGAAGAAGATCTCGATGAATCCTATCATCCAATGAATCCATCTATTCTTAAGACGGATGTTGGATATAAAGTGATTTGTCGCACGGTCAATTATACCCAAAAAGGGGCGAAGATCTTTCAAACAAACGACGCGCAGGGAATCTATCGAACCAGAAATTTTCTCCTCACATATGACCCCAATTTCCAACTCCTTTCTCAAGAAGAGATCGAAGAATCTTTGGAAAGAAAAAGATCATACCCACTGTCTTTTGTTCAGGGTCTTGAGGATGCCCGTATTTTTCACTATGACAACTCCGATTGGTTTACGTGTACAACAAGAGATGGAAATGTTGCTGGAGTTCCTCAAATTGTTCTTTGTAAAATAGGTGTTGGGGGGATGGTTGAACAGTTCGTTCCACTTCATGGACCTGATGCAAATCGATGTGAGAAAAACTGGCTCCCATTTATTAAAGACGGTGAAATTCAGCTGATTTATTCATCTGATCCATTTGTTATTCTTCATCCTGATTTGAGAACAGGAGATTGTGAGAAGGCTTTTGAATATCAGCCAGAATGTGATTTTTCACGTTTTAGGGGCTCTGCAGCGCCAATTATTTTTGATGACAGTTATTTGATGATGGTTCATGAGGTGAGTTTTCTAGAAGACCAATCTCGAGTCTATTTGCATCGCTTTGTATTGTTAGATAAAAATCTAAAAATACAAAAAGTTTCTAAGCCTTTTACGTTTACACATCTGGGCATTGAGTTTTGTTGTGGTATGACTTTGAATCATGAAGAAGATAAGTTAATCCTAACGATTGGCATCGAGGATAATCAAGCGATGTTTGTGTTTTTAGCAAAAGAAGATGTGAAGAATCTATTGTAGGTATTTATGCGTGTATTATTCTTGTTTTGTGTTCTTTTTTTTGGATTAGCAGCAGAACAAAAAAAATACAATCTGTCTGTTTGTGCAATGTTTAAGAATGAAGCGAAGCATCTTCGTGAGTGGATTGAGTACCATCATCTAATTGGGGTCGACCATTTTTATTTATATGAGAATGGTGCGACAGACAACTTCATGAAAGTATTAAGGCCTTATATTAATAAAAAAATCGTAACAATCATCCCATGGCCAGACAATATTGAAAGACAAGAGGGGGAAAATCTTTTTAAATGGTCTTTGAGCACACTCATTCCTGCCTATGAAAATGCGATTGTTTTGCATGCAAAAAAAGAGACCGAATGGTTAGTTTTTTTAAATGTCGATGAGTTCCTCCTTCCGATTGATGGAACAATGACTGAATTACTTACAAAATATCAAGATTTCCCCGGCATTGAGATTGGAACTGAATTCTTTGAAGCAGCAAAAAATATGAATCCTTTAAAAAGTTTAGTGATTGAATCGGTTGATCTTACTAAAGCTCCCAAAATTGATCGGGTAGAGGAGGTAAAAAAGATGATTTTTAAACCGGAACAGTATGTTGGGTCTAATTGGGCTCCTTATCGCTGTCTTTTTGCAGATCAAAAAGAGGCAGTTCAGCTCAATAAAAAAACTGTTCGTGTAAATCGTTACCTCAATCGCAATAAAAGAATCATCTCTGCAAAACGAAAAATATTTGTCGATCAAAGGAATGTAAAACCTTCTGAGCTAGATGAGATCCTCAACTCAGGATACGATGTTGAAGATCAACAGCGTGAGATCCACCGTTTTGTCCCTGAAGTGATGAAACGTCTAAGCGCACAATATTAACCTGAGTTTTAGGTTCGTTTTCCTCGAATTTCATAAATTTTTAATTTGAATGTTAAAGAAAGAGCGGTCCGAAGAAGTAAAAGACCGCGTAGAGGATAATGGTTGGGGTCAGAGCGGCTAAAAATAGCTGCAGTGTGCTGATCCCTTCTTTAAAGTGAGGCTTCAGGATTGCATAGCCTGCTGGGTTTGGTGCGTTTGCGATAACGGTCAGGCCTCCTCCAGCAATAATTCCTGTAAAGATTGCATATTCAAAAATGTCTCCCCAATTTGGGATGAGGGAGGCGAGGTAGGAAATTGCAGTATTATCATTGAAGCCGGTTAAGGCAATCGTCATTCCCATCACAGAAAGGGGTGATTTCCCATATAAAAGCTCTACTACCCACCAACCTTGTAGACCTCCATGAATGACAAGTCCTGCAAGAAATAGGCCAATGAGCATGGGATGGCGCACACGAATAGGATACTGATGGTCGCGAGTGAGTTGGTGAAACCCTAAATAAAAAAGGAAACTTGCGATAAAAACTGCTAGATAATGGGAAATCCATACAGTGATTACGATGAAGACAACGTGAATACATGTGATCCAGGTGGGGACTTGTGTCTCACCTAAATGATTCACTGAGGAGACTTCTCTTCTTTTATCCATTATGCTGAACTCTTTTCTAAATATGAGCCAATAGACAAGGTTGGACAGGATGATTCCGAATGCTGCCTTCCATCCAAATGAGGTGAGAAGATCCAAGGTGGTCCAATGCCAACAATGAGAGAGGACAAGGACTGCAGGGGATGCAAAGTTTGTTAAAACACCTCCAACCGAGATGTTGACAAAGAGAAGAGCAATTGTTGCATAAGCGAGTTTCTTGCTTGGATGGTAAACATAAAATTGTTGAGCAAGCAAAAGTGCGCACAGGGCCATAGATCCGGCTTCTGTGATGAGAGAGCCAAGGAGTGGTCCGATTGTGAGAAGAACAAACCACCATGCTGATAGAGAGCCTCCAAAAAAAGTAGCGCACCAGTTCATTGTTTTCTTTGCAATATTTACTATGGGTCTAGATGCTGTAAGGGATAAAATCACGACGACAAATAAGGTTTCCGTATAGTCTCGAGTATTGATATATTCGAGAGCTGTCGCAGCGTTGTAAAAAAAGGCCATTGCGAGAAAGAGGGGGATCGCCCAAAAAGCAAAGACGACTTCGACTTGCGATAAAAATAAGAGTAAAAGGATGGGAATTGTCCTTTTCCCAGCTCTACTTTCGAGCCCTTCAGCCCATTTTTGGAGACGATAGGTCGAGAGGGTATGGATGATGGCTAAAACAAAAATGATTGCAGAAACAATATGAAAAGGGCTGATCTCAAGCATTTCCAGCTGTAAAACAGAAGGATGCTTAAGGCAATCGAGTTTCGCGGGCTGTTTTGTAATCTGAGCAAGTATTTGTTGCATGAGGTCTAATGGAGATATATCAAATTCTTGATACAGCTTCAACAAAAGAAATCCACTGATCCAGCGACAACATTTCAGGTCTGGCATCTTCGCGAATACTTACTGCTTGCAATGCTTTTTTAATTTGTTCGGGTGTTGCAAAATCTTGAAGAGAACGGCTCAATGTTTTTCTCCGCTGTTGAAAAGATTTGCGCATATAAGGGAAAAAGTGTTCTTTTTTAAGTGGCTCTTTACCAGCGAGATGAATCACTGCAGAATCGACATTTGGCTTTGGAAAAAAGCAGTTCGCGGTTACTGTAAATTGGTGTTTTAATGTGGAATAGTATTGAGCAAAAAGGGTTAGGGATCCGAAACTTTTTGTCCCATTTTTTGCAAATATCCGATCGGCGACTTGCTTTTGAACCATCAATGTGAGTGATGTAAAGGGATGCGCAAAACATTTTTCCAAAAGGGGGGTTGTAATATGATAGGGTAGATTTGCCACCACTTTTTGAAACGGTACTTGAGAGAAGGAAAAATCGAGTGCATCTGCGCAATGAACAATAAGCCTGTGATCTTCTGTTTGTAAGCGGTAAAGCGCCTTTGCAAAGATGGGATCTTTTTCAATGCAATAGACTGTTGCCCCTTTTTCTAAGAGGAGGGATGTTAGGCAACCAGGTCCGGGTCCTATTTCTAAAACAACATCACCTTTTTGAATGTCTGCTGTTTGAATAATCTTTCTGACTACGTTTTGGTCGATCAGAAAATTTTGCGATAACCCCTTTTTTGGTTTAGTACCTAACTCATTTAATAATGATAAAGTTTCAGCAAAACTCATATAGACCTCTTGCGTAACCTCGGGTTCGTCGCCTTTTGGGATTATTTTGGTCGATTTTCGATTTTTTTGAGAGGGGCAATATACGTGATTGATATTGCCCCTCTCAAAAAAGTCGAAAAGTCTGTTCAGAAGAACTCAAAATTCGACAGAACCGATGTTGCGCAAGAGGTCTAGTGCAACGAAAAGGGGTGTAAGTCTTTTGGGATATTTTCATCAAATGGATAACTTTTGCGAAGTTTTTCCAAATATGCGCTCGATTCTTGCGCGACCGCTTTTTGAATGAGTTCGTTGCGCAGGTCATAGGACATGTTTTCAAATGCAGGTGCTGGATGATTGGTTTTTTCGCTTAAAAAGAAAATGCGAGCAATGGATTGATGGTCTGTTTTGTTTTTTTGAAAGATCGGGGCGCTATAAGTCCCGGGGGTTAAAGAGCTTAGGGCATTTTTGTGAGTGTCAGATAATTCTTTATCTTTTGCTGTAAATTCTGCAGATACCTGCACTGTTGGGTCGATCTCTTGAATTAATGAGAGAGAAAACCCGGTTGTCAATGTGTTTTCTGTTAAGAGCTTGTGCATTTGATTTGCCCTCTCTTCTGCATTTTCTCCTCGAATGACAATGACTCTATATTTCAGTTCATCGAAACTTGGATGTTCTTTGAGATGTATCCGATAGGCTTGACGGATATCTTGAGGAGTTACTTGATGGATCGCTTTTGCATGGATAAACCACCATGTCATCCTTTGAACAATGAGTTCATCTTTTATCATCTTCCACGCTTCGTCATAGGAGAGCCCAATTTTATCTAAAGTAAGCATGATATTTGGGCCAAAACGGGTTTCCATTTCTTGCCGGATTTCTCCATCGTTTAGCGGAATTTGCTTGCTTTCAGCTTCTGTTAACATCAATTGTTGGTCGATCATCTCCATCAATACATGGCGCCAGCTTGAGTCATAAAATTGAAAACGCGCTTGAGGTGAGTTGGCAAACTGAGGATAATTTTTATGGAAAACCATATCCATTTTCTTTTTTACATCGAGAACGGAGATCGTATTCCCATTCACTTTCGCAAGGATTGAATTTTGTACAGCAATTTGTTGAGTATCAGAAAAGTCAACAGGCGGTGTTACGGTAGCAAAACAACTAAACATCAAAAAAGATAATAAATATTTCATAGTCGATCAGTATAGCCAAAGTCACATTTTAAATGTAGCACAGAAAAAACCATCCATGCCGCCCTCCTTTGGAAGGAGCAAAATGGGCTCTTTTTTCAAAGTCAGTGGAAAATTTTTGAGAATATACTCAACTTGATTTTGGTTTTCCTGAAAGAGGAGACTGCAGGTTGCATAGACCAAGCTTCCTCCCGGTTTGAGATACTTCAATGCCTGATTGATGATGGTTCTTTGTGTGGAGACAAGACTTTCTACCATTTTCGCATCAATTTTCCATTTTTGGTCGGGATTCCGTCGAATGGTTCCACTTCCTGAACATGGAACATCGAGTAGAATCCAATCTACAGGACGGAGCTTTTTTGGATCGAAAATAATTTGACTGTTTTGAATGCCTGCACGCTTCAATCGAATGCGCGCTTCATAGAGGGCCGATTTTCGGATATCATAAAGATATATTTGTCCCTTTCCCTGCAGGCGGTGGGCAAATGCAAGAGTTTTTCCTCCCGATCCGCTACAATAATCGAGGACCGATTGGCCAGGCTCCGCCTCGATTTGATCTGCAATGAATTGACTCCCCTCATCTTGAAGTTCAAAAAGACCCTCTTTAAATTCGGGAAGTGCAAAAAGGGGTTCCCTTTTCTGAAACTGGAGGCCCGCTTGGCCACAGGAGGTGACTAAAAATTTTTCTTTCCATTTATGCATTAGGGCATCTCTTGTTGTTTTCAAAAGATTGACCCGTACGGTGGTTGGGGCGCTTTTGTTCAAAATTTGCCCTAGAATCTCGGTGAGGTTTGGCCCAAAATGGCTACAAAATTGTTCATAAAGAAAGGGGGGCAATCCGAGTTTAGCCGCTTTGGGTATCGAATTGTCATTCACGATTTTTTCCCAATCCAATGTTTGATAGAAAAGGAGCGGATCGCTCGGTCTAAAATGTTCAATCAGACTTTTCCATCGAATTATACCATAGATTGTATCGCCCATGATTTTTCGATCTTTGGATCCTAAACTTTTCGTCTTCCGAAAATATTGGTTCAGAAGAAGATCGAGCGGTTTATTACATTTAGAAAAAAGGGTTAAAAAAAGTCGTATATGTCGATCGATAAAAGTGCGATTCATGTCGTGGAGTATATCTGAGCCCTGGAAAAATATCAGTCTATTTGTCATTCTGAGCGATAGGTCTAATATGAGATTCTTTCGGCTAGTGATCCTTACGATCGCAAGATTTTTTGCGAGCGCAGCTTTTATAGCAGGTGCAATAAAAAATTTGATTACTTGGGATGAAACGGAGAGAAATTTGATGAGTGCGATGTCAGATTGGCAAGCCCATTTTGGCGTTTTTCATGAAATGCAAATGGCTTTTTCTATTTTTATTTCCTGGTCATCGGCCCTTTTAGTAGTTGCAAGTAGTTTTATGCTTTTGGGTGGACTTTTTCTTTTGCTTGGTGTAAAGGAAAAGCTTGGAATTGGATTGTTGATTCTATTTTTGATCCCTGCTACGATTCTATACTATCCTTTTTGGTGGGCCGAAGGGTCAATACATGAATTGCAGACAACTTTATTTTTAAAAAATTTGAGCATTCTCGGGTGTTTAATCCAGATGCTGATTTCTAGCGCTCCAAAGCGGAGTTTAGAACCCACGTCGATGAGATTTTAATGTTCCTAATACTTTTTAGTTTGTTTCTTGTCGCATTTGGGCAAAATTCAATTTTCGGAATTGGAACAGCCGCAATCGGATACGCCTGTTTTTGGCGAACAATAAACCGAAAATTCAGCCGAACAAGAGATCGTTTTTGGGCATTTTTCGTTTGGTATGCGATTTGTCTTGCGATTCAGCTATCGTGGCTCACTTCGACTCGATACATGGGTTTGGGGATTTTAGTGATCTATATTCTGATCATTATTCTGTTTTCTCTGCAGTTTGGTTCTCTTGCTTTCTTTTTTAACACCAAGAGTTTTTCTCTTAAGCATTGTATCGCCCTTTCGAGTTTTTACGTAATTTTAGAATGGAGTCGTTTATTCTATATTCCTGGCAATTGGATTCCCGCAGGTCTTTTTTTCTCTTCAACTCCCGCGATTCAATTCGCTGCTTTATTTGGTGTGTATGGCCTATCTTTTTGGGTGATGTTTATCAATTCGTATGCTCTTTGTGCCAAAAATCGGTTTGTCTGGTGTGCTCTAGCTCTGTTTCCATATCTATTTGGTTTTGTACAACAGGAGTATGTGAAGAGATTTATCCCAGTCGAGCAAAACCTATCGATCGCCCTGGTTCAAACAGGCATTTTGCCTGAGCAAAAAGATCGAATGCATGGATATGCAGGAAGTTATATTCCTCCAATCATTCAATGGGAGAGGATATGGGAAAAGTTAGATCAAGAAACGAAGGTAGATTTAATTGTTCTTCCCGAGGCGGCGGTGGGAATGAATGCCTATCACAGATACTATCCATTCGAAATGGTTGAAATCTTATGGCAGTATCATTTTGGGAAAAAGGGACTTGAAAGTCTCTCTTTTTGTGAAGATAAAAAAGTCTCGAATGCGTATATCGCACAGTCGCTTGCAAACCATTTTCAAGCCGATGTTATTTTAGGTCTTGTGAATCATCGATATAACTCTGCATTCTGCTTTCATCCAGGGGAAATTCCTCCAGAACATACCGCCAAACGTTTTTTAGTTCCTTTAGGAGAATATGTCCCTTTTTCTCAAAATAAGTGGATGGCCAATTTTTTTTCAGAAAACTTTGGAGTCAACGGTACTTTTGATGTGGGGAATGAGACGAAAATCTTTTCATCGCATTTGCCCATAGCAACTTCAATCTGCGTTGAAGAAACGTATAGTCAATTCATGCGTGATCTGCGAAAGCAGGGCGCGCGTCTTTTTGTGAATGTAACAAATGATATCTGGTTTCCAAAATCGGGCCTACCTTCTCATCATTTTAATTTGGGTAAAATCCGATCGGCAGAAAATGGTGTCTATTCACTCCGCTCTTGCAATACAGGAATCACCGGAGTCATTGATTGCTTTGGGAAAGTGGTGAAAACAATTCAGCCATCAGAGGAAAAAGTAGACGTACTTTACATGAATGTACCGATAAAATCGTTCAAAACTCTCTATTCATGGTGGGGAGATGGGGCAATCCTTTCGTTATGTGCTTGCGGTCTAATGCTCGGACTAATTCGGAGAAAAAATTAAGAGAGACCTTTACTTTTTTTATCCTGTTATTTCTTGTTGTCTGATACAATAGTTAAAAATGCAGAAGACTTTAAAGCGTCCAATCTCGATTTCTGGAAGAGGGCTTTTTTCAGGTGAAAAGTCTTCGATGACAATACTGCCAGCACAAGCAGATACAGGAATTATTTTTCAGAGAATTGATTTGCCAGGAACACCTGAAATTCCGGCGCTTTTGGATTTCGTCCAAGACTCATCTCGCTGTACTCGATTAGGCGTAGGACTAACAAGTATTCTGATGGTTGAACATCTCCTTTCAGCCCTATTTTCGTATGAGATCGACAACGCGCGCATCTTGATTAGTGGTCCTGAAGTTCCCAGTTGCGATGGGAGTGCAAAGCAATTTGTTGAGAGTATAGAAACCACAGGTCTTGAAATTCAGGAGAAACCAGCATCGGTACTATCTCTAGAATCTCCTGTATTTTATTCTTGTGGAGATGTCCATTTAGTGGGTCTCCCAAGTGAAACATTTAAAATTAGCTATACACTCCATTATCCGCAATCGCCACTCATTCAATCGCAATTTTATTTATACTCTGCAGAATCGAGCCGTTACAAAGAGGAGATTGCCCCCAGTCGCACATTTTCTCTTTACGAAGAGATTATCCCTTTTATTGAAAAGGGGTTGATTAAAGGTGGGGGACTGGAAAATGCATTAGTGATTCAAGGAGATCAAATCCTCAATCCTGAAGGGGTGCGATATAAAAATGAAATGGTGCGTCACAAAGTGCTGGATCTGATAGGAGATCTCTCTTTAATCGGGAAGCGATTACGGGCACATTTCATTGCAATTTGCTCGGGACATGCGTCCAATATCGCTTTTGCAAAAAAAGTTGTTTCGAGGTTTCAATGTCTAACGTATTGAATACAAGGCAAATTATGAAGATTTTGCCTCACGCATATCCATTTCTTCTTGTGGATAGAATCATTCATTTAAATCTAGAAGAAAACGAAATCATTGGGTTAAAAAATGTGACGGTCAATGAGCCCCATTTTACAGGTCATTTTCCAAATGCACCTGTCATGCCTGGAGTATTGATACTAGAAGCGCTTGCGCAAACAGGGGGAATTTTAGTGCATCAAAAAGGGTATGATAAGAAAATTGCTGTTCTTTTGAACATTCTTGAGGCAAAATTCCGAAAAACAGTCCTCCCTGGACACACTCTCCATTTGCACGCAAAGGGATTACATATTAGTGGTACCGGTGGGAAAATGGCAACTAAGGCGATGGTCGGAGAAGTAGTGGTAGCAGAAGCGACAATCAGTTTTGCTCTCGTCGATAAAGAGAAATTATAAAATAAAAAATACGGTAATCTATGTCTAATATTCATCCACAAGCGATTGTAGAACCTGGAGTTAAAATTGGGCGTAATGTAACGATCGAACCATTCGCTGTGGTAAAGGGAACAGTTACACTTCACGATAATGTCGTCATAAAATCTCATGCTTACATTGATGGTCATACTACAATTGGAGAAGGAACTGTTGTTTGGCCAGGAGCGAGCATTGGGACAAAAACGCAAGATCTCAAATTCCGAGGTGAAAAAACATATGTAGTAATAGGAAAGTATTGTGAAATTCGAGAATTTGTCACGATTAACTCTTCCTGTCAGGAAAATTCCACTGTCCGCCTCGGAGATCACTGTTTAATCATGGCCTATTGTCACATCGCGCACAATTGCGAAGTTGGAAACCATGTCGTGATGTCCAATAGTGCAATGTTAGCAGGACATGTGATCATTGGTGACTACGCCATTATTGGGGGAATGACCCCTGTCCATCAATTTTCTCGCATTGGAAGTTATGCAATGGTTGGCGGATTTAGTCGCGTCCCGCGCGATATTCCTCCGTATACAATTGGAGGAGGATTCCCATATAAGTTTGGGGGGATCAATATCATTGGATTAAAACGGCACAAGTTTCCTCTTGAAGTAAGATCTGCTTTAAGTAAAGCTTTTAAGATTACCTATCGCTCAGGACTTCATCTTGAAGATGCTATGCAACAAGTGCAAAAAGAGGTCGAACCCTTTAAAGAAGTGCAACATTGGATTGACTTTTGTAAGGCATCCAAACGGGGGATCATCGGACTTGAAGGGGTTGCCGCCGCTTTTGCACAAGCAAATGATGGTGAAGAGCAGTACTTTGAGGATTAAACTCAGGTGAAAATCGTATATTTTGGAACTCCGCAATTTGCAGCAGAAATCTTAGAGTTTCTAATTAAACAAAAGATTGCAAT
>DAIDIM010000094.1 GCA_027459365.1 Chlamydiota bacterium | reverse complement strand
CTCCTTCAGCGGGGCGATGGGTCTGCTTCCTCAACAGACGGGGATTTTTCACGCAATTACAAGACTAACGACCAAAAAGTGATTTTTGGGGCCCAAAAAGGCCTTTTGCTACACAAGCTTCCCCAAAAAGCATTTTTTGGTCGCTAGTTTTGCAATTCCCTCTAGTTATTTAAAAATTTTCTTATAATTGCCATTTTATTATAGAATCAGCTGTAAGCCAGATAGAGAGCCGTGGGGTCTTCTCCCAGAAATCTCCGCCCATTTTGAGGGTTTTTTTATAACCAACTAACATCCAATCTATTAAGAAATACTCTCAGACAATTAAAGAGCTTTTCCTGTTGAACTTCTCCAAAGCACCTCAATTTAACTACAGATAGGTAAGCCACTGGTTTTACCAGTGGACTCACAAGGCTTGGCCGTAATATTTAGTGCTCTAAGTGTTTATCCACACAAATGTGACAGAAAAGATAGGTGACGACGCTGCATAATCCTTATTGGCTTGACGGTCAATATAGAAGAGTTTATGACAACATCGTCTTACGAGAGTTTAGCCCATTCCAAATGGGATTGCAAATATCACATAGTGTTTATTCCAAAGGGACGGAGAAAAGAGCTCTATGGAAAAATACGAACATATTTGGGTCGAGTGTTCCATGAGTTAGCAGCTCAGAGGGAGAGTAAAATTTTAGAAGGACATATGGTGCAGGATCACGTCCATATGATGATAAAAATACCGCCGAAATATTCGGTGGCTGAAGTGGTTGGGTACATCAAAGGCAAGAGTGCTATTGCGGTGGCCCGACAATTTAGTGGGAGGCAGAGGAACTTCAACGGTGAGAGATTGTGGGCCAGAGGTTATGCTGTTTCCACGGTTGGCTTCAATATTGAGGAAGTCAAAGCTTATATAAAGCATCAGGAGCAACTGGATGGCCAGGGTGCTAATGAAGAAGGTTCGTTTTAATCATTAACGGCAGCCTTGGGCTGCCCCCAACCGTCAAGCCGAATTGGCAGCCCTTGGGGCTGCTCCAATCCGTATTCAGTTGGTGAGGGAAAATAAAACTTTGGCTATCGGCAGCCCTCGGGGCTGCTCATAACCTTCAAGCTCCCCGCTTTGCGGGGACGTTATGACTGATTTTACGAGGTCTAGGGGGTCAACATCTACCATTATACTTCCGATCTAAAAATATTTTTAATTTGATTTTTATAATTAAAGATTGTAAAATATAAATAAACAAGGAAATTTTATGATTCAATCAGTTTTAAATTACTTTCACTCATGGATACAACCACAATATAAGTTACAAACAGAATTTCATCAAAGCCAGTCAACAAACCTTCCTGAATTGGAGAGAAAGGTACAGGGGCCTATTGTATTTTCTCACGATGAGACACCGGATGATATAATTAAAAAGGCTGAGGAAATTCAAGAATTATGGCGCCAGGGACCTCCTTTACATATTGAAGTACAAGCACATACGGTTGGAGACTCAAAAAACAGCGTTTATTTTGTAAGAGCTACTAAAGATGAATGTCCTTGGGTGCATGCAATCACACGATTTGATCGATGCATACGAGCATTAGACACATCTACTTTCAACAAGGGAGTTCCTCAATGTTTGCAGCAAGCAGGATTTAGTGGTATTTCCCCTTGGTTCGAGGCTCAAAAGTTTTAGAGCAAGGATACGCTTTGAAGACCACGATATAGCCTTCCTTAATGAATCGATACAACGCTCTATTCAACCGATGCAAACAAAAAAATTGAATCCCACTTTTTGTACCTAGAAAGGGGTGTTAACAATTTCCATTATACTTCCGATATGATCACGGATAGTTTTTGGAGAAAATCCACTTTTTCCTATAGAATCCTGGTCAGATTGAAGGAAATCGAAGGTAACGATCGGAAACGTTTTTTTTTGAACTGTTGGTCGCTAATTCGATCTAGCACTAGGAGATTCTCTATATGTTTTCTTAAGGAGTGGAAAGTGAAGAAACTCTGTCTTATTGCTCTTGTATTTGCAGGTTGTCATCATCCAATTGATAGTTCGATAGCGAGTTTTGAAGAACCTAAGCGTCTTTTATTGCTTGATGGCGATAATGGATCTGTTGCGTGTCGTGTGTATGGAGGATTGATGTCGGCGACCATTCCCCGTTTTTCCGAGAATAAGACTTTAGAATCGGCGACTCGCTCTTTGATGAGAATGAAAAATCTCACAGCTGTTCGAGGACTCCCTGGTGCGAGCATGGTCGGACCTGCCGATTATTTAGGCAACCTAGAAAGTCCCCATCAATATCTTTACACGATTCAAAATGGGTTTCCTCCTTTATTTTATCGATATGCTCTTGAAAAGGAAGAGAGATTAGAGCTCGAGCCCTTTGATGATAGCATGGTGAGCGTAGTTAAAGCTCATTGGATTCATGGGGGGGAAGATTTGATGGAGAAAAAACAAGTTGAGTACCATCTTACACCTAAACACCTACGTCAATCGATTTTTCCTAATCCTGGGATTTTAAAGATCAGCCAAAAGATCATTGAATTAAAAGCTTTTGACCCCCGCAATGTTGATTTAGGGTCTTTTAAAGCGCGTCTTGTAAATCATAGCGTTCCTTTTAGCATTACGAGAAAACCTCTACCTCCTAAAGATGAATATCGACTGGTTACTTATTTGTATGAGCCGCTGTATGCAGACTGGCAAATCAATCATGGCAGTGGACTTTTTCTTGAAAAACATCACTTTTCTCAGACAATTACTCCCATTACGCCCCAATCTAAAGGATTTGTCACTTTAGCTCGAGCAAGTCAAAATCCCGATGAACTCGAACTGATCGCGATTGAAATTCCGTACGGATACACGCTGATCATAGAAGAGGGTTGTATTCATGGGGATACAACACTGAATGGATTTTTTATGATGGGGATGACATCTGATCATACAACGATGGGAACGGCTAATACGGTCTTCCTTAAATATCCTGAAACCAAGGAAAATGTAATCATGGTGCTAGAAGGTTCTAAGCCATCAATGCAACCCAATGATATCCCTCACCCGTACGTCATTTATAAAGAGGACACTGATAACAACCGGGCAAAGTTTAAAGAATTGACTCAAGGGAAAAATTTCATTTTCAATCCTTTCAGTCGAGAGTATTTCCATAGATGAAATCGCAAGCGCTTTATATTAAGCAGCTTGCGATTGTAGAAAAGAGAGCCTCGATATTTGTTAGTTCTGCACGAATGGTTTTTCACGGATCCACTTTGTGATAATCCATTTTTCACCAGCAATAACCGGTGATCCGCTATGAAGACTGTGGGGGTCGACTTCACCAGTTGGTTTCAGATTATAGAATAGAACGGCATCACCTTTTTTCGGTTTAACAGTCAGTTTTGCATAGGGGAAGGTGGTTTCTCCGCCAGCTTCTGGTGTATTTAAATACATAACGACTGTTGCGACCCTTTGTCCTCCATAGCGAGCACACTCATTCCCTCCAGGTGTTGCATTGAAAAAGTCGCAATGTGGTTGGAATTCTCCGCCAATTCCATAATGGAGGACGTGTAAATTTTCTCCATGCTCTACAGGTATTTTTGTGAGGTCAGAAATTCTTTTTTCAAGACTTGCCAAGATCGGATCTTTCCATTCTTTTGGAATAAAAAAGCCGCGGCTAGATCTTCTGTAATCTGAGACTTCGCCTTTATTTTCTTCATCAACAATTTTCGAAGCAACTAAGTTTGGCTTAGAAACTTTGATGATGTGATCACAATCAGCTTCTGAAAGAAAGCCTTTGAGGATGAAGATTCTAGGATCTTCAGATACTTGTTCTGGAATCACTTCTCCATAACAAGAAATGGCAAAAAGTAAGCAGAGGATTTTCTTGAGCATATGTTCGATCTCCCTTTATACGAGGGGTATACAAAAAAGTTTGGATGAATGCAAATGTTTTTTATCTAAAGGCTCTTTCTCGTATCCAACGGGTCATGATCCATTTTTCGCCTTCAATAACCGGTTTCCCACCATGTAAACTGTTGGGATCTTCTTTTCCATCGGGTGTACAATTATAGAAAAGGA
>DAIDIM010000076.1 GCA_027459365.1 Chlamydiota bacterium | reverse complement strand
TGCAGTCGGATCTTTTGTTTATACACTCTGTGATAAACCTGTCACAGTATTCAATGTTGCGTCACAAGAACTTGGAAAAACAGATTATTCAATCGCTAATATTTTTAAGGCTGCTTTATAAGAATAATTCCACTGGGTAAGTGATAATAAGCTGAGTTTTGGGTTCATTCCGCTCGAATTTCATAGATCTTTTTGCAACTTTTCTCTTCTTTTCGCTCAAAAATATAACCATTTGGATATGTCGATATCTTAAACATATCTGACTAAAAGAAAATCGTATCTTACTTAACACCAATAACTTATATTTTTTAAAGAAATAAATGTGTCGATTTTTAATCGATTTTTCGACATATTCCAGAAATATGTCGATGGTGTAACCATTCACCTTATTCTCGACTTATGTCATTTTTTGATGGCATCTCCGGTGAGAGCGTCCGCGCTTTTATTATTTTTTACTCGTCAATAGGGACGTTGCTGCTATTAACTCGCAAAAAAATAATAAAATCATCGGACGCCTCCCTCGGATCTGCCTTTCAAAAAATGACATAAGTCGAGTTATTGTAAAATTAAAACCCTTGAAGATGCAGGAATTGCAAAAAGGCAGACTGCATCACAATATTTGCAACAACTAGAAACAATCGGTGTTCTACGCAGTTTTAAGGCAGGCCGCGACACTTACTCTATCAACGACCCATTTTTGCAAATTTTAACTAAGAATCTGTGAACAACTAACTTGAACTATTGGAGCAAGGAGGCGGCACAAATTTTTGTGTCTGGAGTGAGCGACCATTGCCAGTAGGCAAGGCGCGAGCAAAGACCAAAAATTTGTTGCCAAGCCGACGATGCTCAAATGTTCAATTAGTTGTTCACAGATTCTAGAAAAACTTAGAAAATAACCGGGCGATATCCTGATAGGTAATGTAGATAAAAAGGGCAATCATGAGGCCAACAAAAGGGATGATCAATCGTTCCATTACTTTTGAACTTAAACGTCTTCGTGTTGCCATTTCATAGGCAGAAAGGACGATATGCCCACCATCAAGAACGGGAATGGGAAGTAGATTCATAATTCCAAGATTCAAACTGATCACAGCCATCCAGAAAAGAGCTTCGTGCACTCCAATCTTCCAGCTTTGATGAACAACGTGCACAATTCCTATTGGACCTGATACAAATTTGGCATTCATAGAACCGGAGAGGAGTCCAGAAAGTGTTCTCCAAGTATCGCCGAAGACACTAGAAAACTGCTGCATCGGTGTCGGATTATATCGCACTCCTCGATCTTTAAAAAAGAGGCCAAGAACAAGTGTTTTTTGAGTTTTATCAAATTCACTAAGGGCTTCATTCCTTTTTTGCGGATCTTGAATTCGTTCAATTTGCTTTTTAAGGAGCGCTAAATCGCGTGCCTGTTGTGCTTTTAGCTTAGAGCTCAAGTCCAAACTGCTACGAGGCTTTGGAACCATTGGATTTAAGAGTACAAGATCTCCAGACGATTGGATTGGATGATTTGTTCCAATGGAAGAGACAATTTGTGAAAGGTCGGGAAAACTGAAATTCTCAAACTGTGCATCAGACTCGGTCCACAATACAGGCTGCTCTATAGAAGGATCTCTTTCGACAATTGCAAGGACTCTACGCGTTTGTAAAAGATCTAAGAGCTCATAAGAGCTTTTGATTCGGATTCCGTCAATTGCTAAGATTTGATCTCCTTCTTGCAGCGGATGGAAATAGGAGCATCGTTCACAATGTTCAAACGCTTTTTTTTGATCGGTCTCATCAATGAAGGAAAGACGTCCTTCTACTTGTGCCGATGGAGAGAGATTATAAGGGATAAAATAGAGATCTTGAAGCTTGCTCTTTAAATTCGCCTCATATTGCCAATCACTAATTTCTGCCTTCTCGATTGCGCTCATCGCAAGCTCATCGAGATGCACTCGAGGGACTTTTGTATGGATGATTTGTTCCCCTCTACGAATTGTAAAAAAAGCAGTTGAATCATTTACCAAAGATTGCAATTGCTGCAAAGAGAAGACAATTTCTCCATCGACCCAAATAAAGCGATCAAGTGACTTAAGACCAGATTCAAGAGATGATTGCGCAGAACCTTTTTGATCATAAATTAAATATTGCGCAGGGGTCACAACGCCAATTGTGCTCATTTTCTCTTTACGATCGGGATCTGCATAAGTCGGAAGTGTGTAGTCGAAAGGATGTTTTTCATTGGTCGCGTAATCAAATTTATACCCTTCAATCCGGGTTGTCTTCTCATTCATCACAGAAGACATCAATAAATCTTTAAATCCACCAAACTCCCGTCCACTATATTTCTGGATCAAATCTCCAGGACGAACGCCCTGATCATAAAGGGCAGACCTTGGATCGATCCAACCAATGTGATGAGTAAATTCTTGAAAATTCTTATCACGGCCACCTGACAACCATAAACCGATGAAAACCACTAAAGAGAAAACAATATTTACAAATGGTCCTGCAAAAGCGACCTTAATTCGTTGCCATGGGCTTTTACCAAAAAAACCATCCGGAATATCGGAAGGTTCAACCCCTTTTTCCTTATGCATGCCGGCAATTTTTACATAACCACCGAATGGGAGAATCCCAATTTGCCATTTTACACCCTGATACATCCAGCTATAAATCGGCTTTCCAAAACCGATCGCAAAGACCTCAATTCGCATCCCCTGTCTTCTAGCTACTATGTAGTGTCCCAGTTCATGAATGAATACCAGGAAGCCGAGTCCAAGGATAGCAAATACAGCATAAAGAACATTTTCAATCATGAGAATCCATCTTTAAAACCGACAATAGCATACTTCTGATAAAAAAGAAACTGTAGAGTCACTTTACAAGTTTGAGAAGAAAGCCGGGCTTCCCTGCTGATTCCTAAAAATTTGCTCTTTGTCTTAGCTTAACTCGTGTCAAATAAACATATAACATTTTGAGGTAAAGTACTAAAAAATAGAAGAGGCCAATCAAACAGACGACAATCCCACCCGTTGATAAAGCAAGATCAAATTCCGTTAAAATATGACGAGAAAGGGCGACACCAAAAACACTGGCTCCGATTCCAATGAAGCTACTCCAGAATAAGAGATGTTTTAGCCGATGGCAAAAAAGGGTTGCCGTCAAATATGGGCCGACAAGGAAGGCAAGAACAAGAAGCACGCCGATGGCACGGAATGCTATCATACAGGTCGCCGCAACTAGGAACAGGAGCAAAAAGCGGAAGACTCCTTCAGGGATGCCAAGCACTTTTGCAAGATTTGGATCGAAGCTAGAAAGGCGAAATTGTCGGAAAAAGATAAAAATTGTCATTGCATTTAGAAACACTAAGAGCAGAGCATGATATAGATCATCCAAGCTAAGAGCGTCTGCATTGCCTGTCACCGATTCAATTCCCAAGTGCACATCTTTTAAAAATAAGGTCGATAGGACGATTCCGAGTGCAAAAAGTACTGTAAAAACAAGTCCAACGCTTGCATCCTCTGCGAGATTAAACCATTTCACCAATCCTTCAGTCAAAATTGCGGTGAAAATGGCAGCAATGAGTGCTCCAACAAATAGATGACTGAAATCGGAAAGGACAACCCCTCCAAGCAATAAGAAAGAGATGACGATGCCTAAAAGAATTGTGTGTGAAAGAGAATTGGCAAACATGGCCATTTTTTTTAAAACTAAAAATGGACCGATGAGGCCACAACAAATGGCAATGCAACTCAAAGTACCCATTTGAATCTCATCTGTCGTTAAAGATGGACCATTCAAGTAGAACAAACGAGAAAATAACACTTGAAAAAAGGTGAAAAAGTTTGTTCCCCAATATGGATTCATTGCTTACCTGGGATTGGTTGCTGATGAGGATCGATGACTGGATTAGAAAGCAGTCGAGTGAGTCTTTCCTCAATATCTGGAGTCAAAATATGTTCCATCTCTTCCGCAGTCTTATGGATCTTTTCAGATTGTAATTTCAACATATTGGCAAGATAGAGTTCCCAAAGGCGATGTAGCCGCACAATTGAGGAGGCTTTACGATGTCCATCCAGTGTCAAATGATAAAGGCGATTTTGTTTATGAACCCAACCATTTTTTCTTAAAGAAAGCAATGCAAAAAATAGAGAAAGGCCAAAAGATGTTCGAAGTTCCTTTCCCGATATGGGCCCCTTTTTCCATAGACATTTTAAAATATTTTCTTGCACGCAGCGAAAACGGAAAGATCCAATTCTCAATTTCCGAAAGACAAGCCCACGCCCTGGCGCAAAGGCCAAGGATAGCAGAGCAATTGTCCCGCCGACTAAAACAATCATCGGACCTGTTGGCAAAGTAAGATTTCGAGTTTCCGTACTTAACGCAATGGTTCCATAAACAGAGAGAATATTGCCCATGACTCCACTTAAGGCACCAAAAAAAGCACTCAAGATTAGCATTTTGTGAAGATGATTTGTAAATTGCCTTGCAGCAACTGCTGGCGCAATCACCATTCCAGACATTAAGACAAGTCCCACGCTGCGAATGCCTAAAATTAAGGAGAATAAAAGGAGCCAAAAAATCATCTTTTCCACGCGGTTTATTCCCACACTTTGTGCATATTCGCGATCAAAAAGGAGAGCTCTTAAAGGGTGAAAAATGAAAAAAATAATACAGGCAATGATCATCGCGAGCGCCCCATACAAAACAATATGCAAATCGGTCATAGTAGCCGCTTGACCAAACAAGAGCATTTGAATTTGCTTCTGAAATGCGGGCATGATGGTCTGCATTAAACTGATTGAAACGGTGCCAATTCCAAAAAAAAGTGCGAGGACAAAACAAAGAGCGCTGTCAGGTCTCATCCTTTTTTGTAGAAAATGGATCATTTTTAAAGCCAAAAAGGCAGATATAAAAGCACCCACTAAAACAGCTAAGAAAGACCAACTCTCAAACGTTGGAGCAAATAGTCCGAGCCCCATCACAGCGATACAAACGCCAGGATAAGTTGCATGAGATAAAGTTTCAGAAAGGAGTGTTTTTTTTTGTAAAAATAAAAAAGAGCCCATCAATGAAGAGGCAATGCACATAAAAAGGGTCGCCCATGTGGGAGCGCGCAACACTGGATCTGTAAAAAAATCCATGATCATAAAAATCCGCCTAAACTCTTGGCAGAAAGGGTGGCTGCTTCATCAAAAAGAGTTTGCTGCTTACCAAAAGCCAAACTCAGATTCTCTTTGGTAAAAACCTCTTTCACAGGACCTGCCGCAACAAGCCTAGTATTTAGCATAATGCAATGATCGAAATATTCCTCAACAGTTGGCAAGTCATGATGAACAATAAAGACGGTCTTCCCCTGTTTTGTCTGTGTTTTTAAAAGCTCAATCATCAACTTTTCTGTCGTTAAATCAACACCTGCAAAAGGTTCATCTAAGAGGAAAAGATCGGCGTTTTGAACAATTGCACGTGCTATGAATAAACGCTGTTGTTGTCCACCTGATAATTGACCAATTTGTTGGTTTGCAAATCCAGCCATTCCAACAAGTTCTAGAGCTTGCTGCGCCGCCTCATAATCTGCAATCCTGGGACGACCAAAAAGCCCCAGTTTCCCATATCTTCCCATTAACACCACTTCCAAGGCTGTAATTGGGAAATCCCAATCGACAGTTCCTCTTTGAGGAACATAGGCTATTTTTTGCCTTACCTTTGCAAACGAGGAGGCTCCCAAAAGCTCAATACGGCCAGAAAGTGGGTCAGTTAAGCGGAGAATGGTCTTCAATAAAGTACTTTTCCCTGCGCCATTTGGGCCAATGATTCCAACGAGTACCCCAGTTGGAATTTGGAAGGAAATATCCCAAAGAACCGTTGTCTTCCCATAATTTACATTTAAATCTTCTACAACTAACGAGTTCATTATATAGTCCTTTAAATTATCTTTTTCATTTTTCACCGCGTCAAAAATCGAAGATCGCAAAGGGCATTGTATTGGATGAATACTATGCCCTTTGCGATCTTCAATTTATTGACAGCTTTCACGCAGGTCAAAAATGAAAAATATATTTTAAATGACTATAAATTCCGTGCGACGATTTCACCATTTTTTTCCATCATCTCAAGATAGGATAGCCCACTCATCGAGTCCCCATATAAAGTCTCATGACAAACCCGAATTTCAATACCCATTTCGACACCTGATGACGCAATTTTTTTGATCGAATCTCGGCTGACATTGGATTCTGGGAAAAGTACATGAACTTGATAGGTTCGCAAATAGTCAATCATTCGTTGAATATCTACCGGACTTAATTGTCCATCAGGAGCTAATCCTTCTGGAGCCGCAAATCGTTTTTGCCAATCCATCTCTCCATCATCGCTCAAATAACTTTTTGTAAAATAGCGAAATGCATCATGGCTAGTCATCAAATATCTCCTCTCAGACGGAAGAGCGCCAAGTTTATTTTTTATCGATAAATGGGCTTGGAACATCTGCTCTTTTAAACTAAGAGCCCGATCTTGATAATAAGAAGCCCCCTCTGGATCCATGTCGATCAAGTTGTCTAAAATTGGATCAATGATGAGTGCCCAAATTGAGATATCCATCCAAATATGGGGATCGTCAACCTCTCCCCGCTTTAAAATTTTTTCTGGATACTTTTTAGCAACAATATCTCCTAATGCAATGCTTTTAGGACTCGAATGTAAAAGAGCAGATAAGCTCGCACCGTGCTCTAAATGCAGGCCATTATAAAAAATCAAATCTGCAAAGAAAATTTTTTCATCATCACCCTTGACCAACTCATAACTATGAGGATCTAGATCGCCTTGAATCAATACCCACGTTTTGGTACGCTCTCCGCCGATCTCCTGTACGATATCTCCAATTTGAGCCGTTGTGCAAAGAATTCTTAATTCTTTTGATTCCTGCATCCAAGTTTTAAGTTTAGAACCCCGATTCGCTTTTGTAGAACAACCAAAAAGAGAACAGAAAATGACCCCTAAAAAAAGGATTAAAAAAAATTTTTTGAAATACTTCATATTGCCCACTATTCAATACTCCGACGGGCCGAAGTATAATACAAATCTCATTAGAATATAACAAAAATAAAAAATAGATTCTTGCAAAAAATAGTGATACCTTTTACAATCCTCAATTAAAATCTCAACAAGAGAAAGACTTAGAAGTCTTTGTAAAGAATTTTTAGGATGGTAATTCATGAGCGCTGTACAAGCTGAAAAAAACAAAACGACAAAAGATATTGAAGAAGTAATCTCGAAAGCAATCAAGAAAGTGGGAGTTCGCAAAGAAAATGAACTTTGCAAATATCTTCCTATGAAAACAGGAGGCTATATGCACCATTTCACTTTCAAAAAAATGAAACACAAGCAGCCTCAAGAACTTGCTGCAATTATTGAAAAACATTTAATCCAGTCCGACAAGGCAGTTGTCATTGCTCCAAAGCAAAGAGCTCCTCGCGGTTCACGCAAGCGCAAAGACCACATGAATTTCACCCGCAATCAACTCGAGCGTATGCTTAGCATCGCGCGTCTTGCTGGGGATAAAGAAATCATTACAATTCTAAGTCCAAAAAGATCGCTTGCTACTTGCAAAAGAGAGTTGATTCAAGCGATTCGTCATAATAAAACAGAGCAAGATCTCTGGACAAATTATGTAGAAGCTGCAAATACTTATACTCAACTGCTTGCAACTGATCCACTCGCAGCAACTCAGCATTAAAATTTTTTCTCTCTATTTTTACCACCCCAGAATCTCTATAATTCTGGGGTTTTTCTTGTATTTTAAGCAATTTAGCTTATAATGTTCACTGTCGATAAAGATTACCTCGGCTTATGTCGTTTTTTGGCAGGCAGATCCGAGGGAGGCGTTAGATGATTTTATTATTTTTTTGCGAGTCAATAGCTGCAATGACCCTATTGACGAGCAAAAAAATAATAAAAGCGCGGACGCCCTCTCCGGAGATGCCAGCAAAAAATGACATAAGTCGAGACTACAAAAAGGGAAAATATGACAGCAAAGACTGACACTTCCAGCGATGGTGCCTTCAAAGGGTTGCGCGGAATTTTTTGGCCTATTCATGGTTTTGAACTCAAAAAGTTCTTACCCATGGGCTTAATGATGCTATGCATCTTGTTCAACTACACAATTTTAAGAGACATTAAAGATACATTGGTCGTAAACGCCCCCGGTGGCGGCGCTGAGTGCCTCTCCTTCTTAAAGCTCTATGGAGTCACTCCTGCAGCGATCCTTTTTATGATTCTCTTCATAAAACTCGCAAATGTATTTAGCAAAGAAAAGCTTTTCTACGTTGTAGTAGCGCCTTTCTTGATCTTCTTTACAGCATTTGCATTCATTATCTATCCAAACAAAGAAGCGCTGCATATGTCTTTAACAACGCTGCAGTCAGCACAAGCGTCGTGGCCAAATCTTCACTGGTTGCTACCTGTAATTGGAAATTGGAGCTTTAGCATTTTCTATATTTTGTCTGAACTCTGGGGAAGTGTTGTTCTCTCTATGCTCTTTTGGCAATTTGCAAACGAAATTACAAAAGTGCAAGAAGCAAAACGGTTTTACGGGCTTTTCGGAATGCTCGGGAATATCGGACTTTTAATGTCCGGACCGATCATTATTGCATGCAGTAAGTACGGGAAATATCTCCATTTAACACAAGGGGTCCCGGAAGATATCGCATTCGGCACAAATCTTAAATTGCAAATGAGTTGCGTAGCTGCAGCTGGGATACTCACCACTTTGATTTATCGCTGGATGCAGAAAAACGTTCTTACAGACCCAAAACTCTACCAACCCGGTCAAGGCAAGAAGAAAGAGAAAGCAAAACTATCGATCAAAGAGAGCTTCCTCTACATTCTAAAAAATCCTTATCTTGGTATGATCGCGATTCTTGTCCTCTCATACGGAGTGACGATTAACCTTGTCGAAGGGGTTTGGAAAGGGCAGATCAAAATAGCTTTCCCGGATAAAAATGATTATAGCATGTTTATGGGGCAATTCTCTACTTGGACAGGTGCCGCAACAATTGTTCTCATGATTATTGGAAACAATATTTTGAGAAAATTTAGCTGGACAAAAGCTGCGATCATTACGCCAATCATGGTTATGGCCACATCAGCTGTCTTCTTCTTTTTTGTTTGGAACGGAACAAAGAGCACACCATTTGCTCCATTAATGGGGACAACTGTAGTGATGGTTGCTGTTCTCGTGGGGATGATCCAAAACGTATTGTCAAAAGGGACAAAGTATTCCCTCTTCGACTCCACCAAGCAGATGGCCTACATCCCGCTTGATCAAGAAGCAAAGGTGAAGGGACAAGCGGCAGTAGAAGTGATTGGTGGTCGAGCTGGAAAATCTGGCGGCGCCTTCATTCAATCTACCCTTCTTGCAGTTATCGGTGGTAGTGTTTCGCTTGCAAGCTTAACATTTATCCTCGGACCACTTGTTCTCTTAATTTGCGGATTCTGGGCTATCTCTGTATTTGGCCTTGGCAAGCGCTTTGCTGAGCTTGTTGCTGCAAAAGAGGCTGAAAAAGGAGAAGTTGCGGCTGAAAAGCCATCTCCAAAGCTTGCTAAAGCAGGCGTAGAGTAACCTCTATAAAAGACCTGAGTCTGTTTTTTCAGACTCAGGCTTTTTTTTTCTTTTCTTTCGTAATGCTGTAAGCATTTTTCTTGAAATTGGTATCGTTGCTGCAAATAGAGCTGCTTGGCCACCGCCAATAATTGCCAAAGCCATCCCTGCAAGTTTTAAATCCCCACCACGAGTCCATTTTTCCTCATCTCTACGCATCTGATCAGTTGGAGGGATCTCTGAAATTTTCATGTCAAAGATTTTAAAGTGGCAAATCTTTTTTTTAAAGAAGAAAAAGAGACTCTAATGCTTCAACAATGAGTCCTACAACAAGCAACCTTTGCCTTCTCAGCTGGGCAAAGGTAGCTTTTCAAATGGCTCTAACTCGATCTGAATCAGTTCAATTTTAAACAGAGGGTAAATAAAAACTCTTTTATCCCTTCTCTTTTAAACAAATTTCCAAGAATTCAATCATGGATTGATCGTCTCTATTTTTTGCGTTATAGAGTGCATTTCGCATTGTGTAATCAGCGATCGTATGTTTCACTAGAGGCCAAAAGAGTTGTGCACCTTTTAAAAAGTGATCTCCCTTGGACTCGATCAATCTTTCGAAAGCCCGTTTCATCTCGTACAAGTCAAGGGCATCATCATATTTGTCTAGCAAAGCTTCTGCCACGAAAAACATTTCATCCTCAACCGCACTATAAATAATATCACTCATCTTACGCAAAAGCCCTTAAAAATCATTTGATCAAACACGTCGACTGAGTGTAAAACTTTTGTTCAATCTTTGGAGAAAGGTTATGAACAAAATGCTCGATATCTATTCGGATTACTTAATTGCTCAAAATCAATATGCAAC
>DAIDIM010000040.1 GCA_027459365.1 Chlamydiota bacterium | reverse complement strand
TGCCACGCGCCAACTCCCAAATCAAATCCATCAAGGACAGTATACATGAGAACAGAGAGGCCGATGACTGCATACCAAAGGGTTTCAAGATTCATTTTTTATCCGAGATCCTTGCACCTTGCTTCATAAAATTGCGATAGAGTAAATCAAATTCATCCTCTTTTTCAGGTCCGTGTTTAATTTTTCGATCGAGTAAGAAAATAAACAAGACAAAAAGGAGGAGATACATGGTGATAAACATGATGATGGAACCCATAACTTGAGAAGGATGAATTGATTCACTCACACCATCTACAGTACGGAGCATTTTCCACACAATCCAAGGTTGGCGCCCCATTTCTGCCGATATCCAACCACATTGTTGTGCAATATGAGGGAAGCTAACAGAAATCATCATTGACCAAAGAAGCCATCGAGCATTCTCTAATCGCCCTTTTTTCAAATACCATAAGCCGCAAATAGTGACAATGAACATCAGTGTCCACATCATCACCATCATGTGGTATGTTTGAAATACAGCCGCGACATTTGGCCACTCATCTCTCGGAATTTGATCAAGACCTGCAATAGGCGTTTTGAGATTATGATACGTTAAGAAAGTGAGAACACCCGGAATCTTCAACGAGTGTACCTCCTCCGTTTTTTTATCCACCCAGCCAATCACTGAAATGGGCGTAGGTCCTGGTTCTGTTTTATAAATCCCCTCAAATGCAGCAAGTTTTGCAGGCTGAAATTTTGCAATCAGTCTTGCACTACTATCTCCTGAGAAAAATTGCATCACTAAGAAGGCAAGAGCAAGCCAAAGTCCTAGTTTTGTCATTGTGCGAGCAATCGGTAAATGAACTTGTTTCAGTAGATAATAGGCTCCAACGCTTATGACAAAAAAGGCTCCGGTGAGCCAGCATCCGATAATCGTATGGATTAAACGATCGACTGTCGATGGATTGAAAACCATTGCCCAGAAATCGGTTGTAACAGCTCTTGGTCCCAGGGGTGTCTCTTCAAGTCGATAACCTGCAGGAGTTTGCATCCAAGAATTGGCAACAACAATCCAAATCGCACTAAAATGGGCGCCTAAACAAACGCAAATGTTTGCAAAATAATGGAGTTTAGGACCCACCCGATTTGCCCCAAAAAGCAAAATCCCCAAAAATCCAGATTCCAGAAAGAAAGCAAAAATTCCTTCGCATGCCAGAGCACTCCCGAAAACGTCTCCCACAAATCTAGAATATCTGGCCCAATTCGTCCCAAATGCAAATACCTGAACTAGACCTGTTGCCACTCCCAATGCGAAAGTTAGAGCAAAGATCCTGATCCAAAAATGGGTCATTTCTCTGTATTTAATGTCCTTTGTTTTTAAATACATTCCTCCCATGATGACTAGCATAATTCCCAGGCCAATGCTCATGGGTGGGTATAAGTAGTGGAAGCAGCTATTGATCGCAAACTGAATTCGAGAAAGAACAACAACATCCATAATGGAGCGATTATCCTTTTAGATCATCTTTTTAGTCAAATTATTTATTGAAAATTATCCCTTTGTTGTATAGAGAAGAGAATGCGCGGCTGTTTCTATATCTTATTTGGAGTCACTTCAATTTTTGGGGAAGTGTGTATATCCTATCTTTCACTAAATGAAGCCGAAGAAATTGCAAAAAGTTATAACAAAGAATTGCTGATTGCAAAAGAAGGGACAACGCAAGCAATTGAGAGAACACAGCAGGCCATTTCTCGATGGCTCCCCTCTTTGAACTATCTTGGACAATTCCAAGGTTCAGAAAAAAAAGAGCTCTTCTTCAACGTATTCTCCCCGCAGAACCCATTCACTGCAAGTCACTCTGCATATTTAAGTGTATTTCAAGTCGATCAGCCTATTTTTTCTACTGATCTCATTTTCGCTCTAAAAGCAAGTCAACTCACTGCGGAGGCGACAAAATTTGAGCAGGCAAGCACATTGAATGATCTCCTTTTTGCGGTACGTTGATCTTACTACAATGTTGTATACCAAGAAATCGCCCTGAATATTGAGCGCGAAAACATACAATTTCTCTCTTACGCTTTGGAACAATCGCAAAAGAGACTCGATGCAGGCAACTCAACAAGTTTAGAAGTCAATCAAAATAAAGTTGCAGTTGCAAATGCAATTTCCACTTATTATGGAACTTTAAAAAAACTAAAAAATGCACGAAATGCTCTGATCTTGACTTTAGGAATCGATCCCTTACTCGAACCACAATTGCGTTTAAGCCAAACAGAAATTCCGATCGACAGCATTCAAGAACTTACCTTTAAACTTCAAGAAATTGGTCAAAACTACGATTATCTTAATCAAACTTTGCCGACAACAAATGATTTTCTTCATCACATCGACTCCATTGAGAATTCCCACACTTTAACCCTCTTTTCCGAACAAGAGGTTGCAGATCATATCGAATTTGCATTATCCCACCGTCCTGATTTGCAAAAAAGCCAATTAAAAGTGGCTGCTGCCAACCAAAATGTGCTCAGCAAGGAGGGGAAATATTTGCCGCTCATTGGCGGTTATGCCCGCTATTCTTACAATGACAAAAATTTAGGACCCACCCCTTTTGGATCTGAGAAGTATTTCTGGACTGGAGGCATTGTCCTTTCATGGAATCTTTTCGATGGCTTTTTGCGCGAACATGAAATCAAAGAGGCGAAATCTTTACGACAATCTTATCGGATCAATTACGACAAAACTTATCAATTAATCGAAATTGAGATACGCAACAATCTTTATCAAATCGAAGAGGCAATTATGTCCTACCTCTCATCTAAAAGCTCAGTACTTCTCGCTGAACAAGCACGAGGACAAGCTGCAGATAAGCTTCAGTTTGGCAGAATTCCTCCGCTCGAATATCGCGATAGCACAAATCTCTTGCTACAAGCGCGCAATCAAAATAACCAAGCAGCATTTGCACTTATTGAAGCATATTATCAACTACGCAATGCGTTGGGCGCCGACGCTCGTTAATTAAAACGAAAAAAAATTTATTGCAAAGATTGTACAGCACAAGGTAAAAAGCTGTTCCATGCCAATCGTTGAAATTTTGATCATCACGATTATGATCAATTACATTCTCTCCTTTTTGTGGAACACAAAGTCGATGGATCTTGTCTTTGGATTCATTGCGTTTTTATTTATTCTGGGCGCTTCGAGTTGGTTTAATCTACCCGTATTGCATCGGATCATGGTTTTATTCGGAAATGTCCTTGCAATTGCTGTGATTGTCATTTTCCAACCTGAGCTTAGGATGGCCCTTTCCAAGCTAAATTTGAAGCGACGCAAAATTAGAGAGGTCACAACCTTTGATCGATTCCTGGATCAACTGTCCAATTCAATTTATCGCTTAGCCGAGAAAAAAGTGGGTGCACTTGTCGTTTTAGAAAATGAGGATTCACTTCAAGAATATGCGCAACAAGCTGTTGTATTGAATGGAGAGTTTTCATCAGAGTTATTAGAGACCATTTTCACTACAAAAACCCCTCTTCACGATGGGGCTGTCATTATTCGCGATCAGACAATTTTAGCTGCTGCAGTGATTTTGCCTCTGATTGAAGACTCGTCTCAACTCACAAAATCGATGGGAACCCGCCACAGAGCAGGACTTGGGATGAGTCAAACAACAGATGCAGTTGTGATTGTGGTTTCTGAAGAGACAGGGAAAGTCTC
>DAIDIM010000201.1 GCA_027459365.1 Chlamydiota bacterium | reverse complement strand
CAGCGAATGTCGTGCTCGCGCACGACAGCGAAGTGAAATCAGGGACATGGGGATCCTCTTCGGCCAATGAGGCGTTGCGCTGCAAGCCATGCAGGCGGTAACTCTTTGGTAACCAAGGAGAAGCATAAGACGAAAAATCTTATCTATATGAACGAGAAAGAGTTAGAGAGCAGAATATTTTTGTAACGGTTTTTGATCTTTAAAGTACTGAGCAGCAATATATTATGATTTCCTTTCAAAGTCAATTTTCACTTTACCCACTTTTGTTCTGCGTCGAGGGTTGTATACCGATTATATGGTTGGATTGAAGATATTAAAATTTTATATTTATTTTATATTTTTTGTGATTTGCTTTTTTATCTGTCTTATGTAATATATATTAACTAAAAAGTGAGGTTTTATGGATTACTCGATGGATATAACAGATTCAAAATTGGATTACAGACCAAACATATTGAACAATGATGTAATTGATTTAGAAATTCGTCCAGGAACGCTGGAACTTGCAAGAGCATTGGACCTGTTTGAAACTTTATGGGATGATCACATTGATGAGCAAGAGTCTCTGTCCATGGAGCGAGAGGGATTATCGCTGCTTCAACAAGCAATTGAATTAGATCCAAACAACTACGCTGCTCGTTTGTACTACGTACTCTACAATATTCGCATTAAACAAGAGAAGAAAATAGAAATACTAGAAGAGATGATTCAAAATCTCACTTTTCTGATCAATGCAGGAGCATATGATCGAGATTTATGGGTTGTCGCAAATAAACGTGTAGCATGTGAACATTCAGACGAGGACGAGATACGCCCCGTACGAGGCACTGAACTCTTCGGTTTTATATTAAATATCCCTGCATTCGAACTATATTTGGGTAGATTTATGTGTTATGCTTATCAGGGAAAATATCAAGAAGCAAACGAAAACCTTAATAAAGCCGTTGCTTTAGGTGCTAGCAGGGATGAAATTGCTTCTCTTGAACGCACAATTTCTAAAAATCTCAAACGATGATATAGCTTTTTTCGATTAAGAAACCCATTGTTGTTCTTGCCCGATGGTTGTGTCAGGACCATGTCCAGGAACCACTTTTGTCTCTTTAGGCAACTGACCCAGTTTTTTCAATGAGATCCACATATCGTCGGCATTTGATGTGGGAAATTGGGTATTCCCGATCGTTCCGCAAAAGAGGGTATCCCCGGATATGAGAAGATTGTTTTCGCGAGAATAGTAACAAACTCCGCCGGGAGAATGTCCCGGGGTATGAATCACTAAAAAAGAGATTTCTCCCACACTTATCCGATCCCCATCATTTACAAAATGATCATATTGCACTGGCTGAAGAGGGATCATCAGAGGTAACTTGTCACTTCCAGGTTTAATTAAATTTTGAGCATCCAATGGATGAACATAAAGCTCTGCACCTGTTTTTTGTTTTAGAACTTTGGCATCCCCAAAATGATCCCAATGGGAGTGTGTCAAAAGAATTTTTTCAATTGTTAGACCATCTTTTTGCGCAAAATCTAAAATTTGAGTGGTCGATAAATAGGCAGGATCAATGACAGCCCCCTTTTTTGTAATCGGGCAACCAATTAAAATCGCATTTGTCTTAAAAGGGCCTGTGGGAAACTTATACAGAAGCATAAAATAATAACTCAGTTTAATAAGATATGTGAAACTCGACTTATGTCATTTTTTGATGGCATCTCCGGTGAGAGCGTCCGCTCTTATATTATTTTTTTACTCGTCAATAGGGACGTTGCTGCTATTAACTCGCAAAAAAATAATAAAATCACCGGACGCCTCCCTCGGATCTGCCTTTCAAGAAATGTACAAAGTCGAGTGAAAGGGTTAAACCAAGGAGCTTGCGAGGAGGGTTTACATCTTTCACTTATCGAAACCTCGCATTAAAAATGTGCACTGGAGAGGACTCGAACCTCTGACCCCCTGGTTCGTAGCCAGGTACTCTATCCAACTGAGCTACCAGTACAGAACGTTCCATTATCTATGGGAATCCTCTTAAAATCAAGTTCCAAAAGGAATCTCCACATTTTTTAATTGTCGAAAGGATTTTTTTTTCACTTACACGAATCACGTTTGGAGTCCCTTTAGGCTCAAAAATAGGGTTTAATGGAAGAGTAAATGCAGGGGTTACCGTTTTACATGGATATTTATGAACAAAATCTACCCCCTTAAAAGGGGCCGAAAATTCATTTTTGACTAAGGCTGGCCAATCTTGGTCGTCTCGATGACTCCATGCACTCACCTTTTTGAGCATCTCCTGCTCTGTCCTCACCCAGCTATAGTGATGAAACATCGGAGCTCCATCG
>DAIDIM010000156.1 GCA_027459365.1 Chlamydiota bacterium | reverse complement strand
GGAGGAATGGGAGGAATGGGAGGAATGGGAGGAATGGGAGGAATGGGTGACTTTGGCGGTATGATGTAATTTCAAATCTTCTCTGTGGTTTTAAGAAAACCGCAGAGATTTTTTTATTGTTTAACAAGCTGATTTAGATCGAAGGAGAGTAGTTCGTTGGAGGCAGCATGTGAATCGGTGGTTGCATCTGCTTTAATCAGTTCGACTTCGTAAATGATCAACTCTTTGGACTCATCATCATAACCAAAGTCTGGATGAATATAGAGAATTCGAACCTCCCCCTCCTTCATCCCAATAACCCCTTTTTGCAACCCCTGAATTGCCTCATCAAGATCTAAGATTTCTTCATCTTCAAAAGAGTTCCCTTTGATACGCACAAGAGGCTTGCTATAGCTTTCGACAATTTTGCCTTCCCCTTTTTTCACCACTTCATAGAGCAGTTTGCCTTCAATAGAAGTGACCCCCTCTTGAGTCTGTTTTTCTTTTAGAAAGAGGTTGGCCTCAGCAAGATTTTTCTCTTCGAGCTTTGCAAAAGATTCAGCTTGTAAATTTGAAAGGGCCTCAATGCACTCCTCTTCAGTCAGCGGCGATTCTTTCCCAAGTGACCCTTCATTGACCCCTTTTACTAAGGCGTCTAAATCTAAAGGCAAGCCAAGTTCCTTTAGATTTTTGCCAATGAGATGTCCCATCGCTTCAGAAATTTTTGCTATCTCTCCCTTTTCAACTGCGAATAAAGTAACAGAAACTAAACAAATACCAATCATCTTAAGCATGACTCAATTCTCCCAATAAAGAATCAAAACGGACCTCTTTTTGCTCTCTTGTTGCCAAATTTTTTAGCTGTATTGTTTCATAAGCCAATTCTTGATCTCCCATGATCGCTGCATATTTTGATCCAGATTTAACTGCATTTTGCAAGGCTATCTGCATTTTTTTTGCATTCCATTCCACTTCGGCTGAGATATGGTGTCGTCGACATAAAGTCGCTAGAGCAAAGCACTTTTCACGAGCGGCATCCCCCATTGGGAGAAAATAGATCATCGGAGCAGAAACTTGAGGCAATTCTACTTTCTGCCCAAGTACGACTTGTATCACCCGCTCTAAGCCTGTACCAAAACCAACACTTGGCAAATCGGGCCCCTGAAATGTCGAAAGGAGCCCATCATAGCGGCCCCCTGCCCCAATTGTATTTTGTGCCCCCAAATGCTCAGTAGTAAACTCAAATACAGTCTTATTATAGTAATCTAATCCCCTAACAATCTTATCGTTAATTACATAAGGAATCTGAATGAGATCAAGTAATCGACAAAGTTCTTGAAAATGATGCTTTGCACTCTCTGTTAAATAGTGTAAAATTGAAGGTGAGGATCGGACAATTTCTCGATCTTTTGGATCTTTCGAATCTAAGATTCGGAGCGGATTTTTCTCAAAACGGATCTGGCTATCTTCTGATAATTCATTAAAATGGGGTCTTAAATAATCCAACAATGCCTTTCTAAAAAGAGTTCTCGATTCTGTATCTCCAACTGTATTCACATTCACTTTCAAATTCTGAATCCCAAGCCTGTGATAAAATTGATATAGCAGATCGATCACTTCAGCGTCTTGTTCAGGTCCTGCAACGCCAATTGCCTCTACTCCGAATTGATGGTGTTGGCGATATCGTCCCCCTTGTGGTCTTTCATAACGAAACATCGGAGCAATATAGAAGAATTTATGAACACAGCGGTCTTGAGCTAGATTATTCTCTAGAAAAGAACGTACGACAGCCGCAGTTCCTTCTGGCCGTAAACTCATGCTCCTGCCGGCCTTGTCTTCAAATGTAAACATTTCCTTTGATACAATATCGGAGGTTTCTCCTACACCACGGTGAAACAATTCAGTACGTTCATACATTGGCGTACGAATTTCCCGATAACCGTATTCATGAGCCGTTTTTCTCGCAACCACTTCGACCCATTGCCATAAATGAGAGAGCTGCCAAGTCTCCTCTGCTCCATAAGGCAGAATGTCAAATGTCCCTTTTGGTATCTGTATTTTTGCCATAAAGAATCAGTATACAACATCAGCTAATTTTTTCATTTCTTCGATGAATTCTCTCAAGGGATGTACTCATAATCACAGTAAAAAAAGTTCTTACTAGAAACGATAAAAGGGTTGACTTTAGCCTTGAAGCGGGATACTCTTACAGTAGATAAATAACTCAAATGTTCACGCGGAATGCGTGAATTTTTTTTGGCCAAATGGCAGGA
>DAIDIM010000188.1 GCA_027459365.1 Chlamydiota bacterium | reverse complement strand
TTAAGAAATACTCTCAGACAATTAAAGAGCTTTTCCTGTTGAACTTCTCCAAAGCACCTCAATTTAACTGATTTTACGAGGTCTAGGGGGTCAACATCTACCATTATACTTCCGACATCCCTTTGGCAGATAGTTGACTCTTTTCAACAGAATGAACACCCATAGCTTTTTCTTAACCTTTGCGAAAAAATAGTTAAGAAAACAGTCGACCTCATTGCGAAAATTTATTTAAACGGGAATTGCTGATTGAATATTCGCTCTTGATAGCGATGAGGTTCTAGCAGATAGTTTAATTCAAGAAATCCGTACTACCTCCTTAAATCCCTCTTTTGCCTATAGGTACTTAACTCTTTATTCCTGATCTACCCATTCAGGAGCAAGCCTTATACCGACAATAAGGGCCCAAAAATAAAGTTCTACGAGTACAAACCACTTCCCAGTCCTGAGCAGAGTCGGCTATTCGAGAGCGCTCTTCCTGATTTTTCATGAGATGTTCCATATTACGGCCGGAAATATAGATATCTCTAAAACCAAGAGAGGCAATCGCGCCAAAAGTACTCAGGCATGGACTTTTTATTATAAGTCCCTGAAATGCAATGAATAGAGAGATTTTCTGCGCAATCAAGCCCCACGTGTTCATTATGGTTGCCCCTTCCAACAAGAATTCTCTTGAAGATTGCTTTTGGGGATCAATTAAAAAATAATTTTTTGAATTAATATGGGCCATTATTATTCTCCAATGATTGCGCAATGATTTTGCTAAAACGATGAAGAATTAAAGTATTTTTTGTCATTCCATTTGTGAAATTTTCAGCATTAATAGAATAGAGCGTCCGTTCAAAAATGTTACCCATCATCATGTTTTCAAGATTTTTTCCCACAATATATACTTCTCGCGATGCAAAAAATCCACAAAGACTATTCACGATTGTTGCAATTCCAAAATTGGGGTGGTTGCCATATGACATTACGCCAACAATTATCCCAATTGCGCTAATAACCTCTCCGATAGTACCTCCGACCAGAATGACCTGTCCGACCTTCCTGAGATCGTCTCTTTCTCGAACAGAACGGTCTGAAGGGTCAATTAAAGTTTGTCGTATATTATTCATAAATTTCTCTCTTTAGCTTATTTGCCCAAAAAGTATAATCTGATTTGGGAAATTATGTCGATAATATACCGAAACAACCTGAAGAATCGGGAATTTGGCAAGGAGAATCCTCAGAATTTTTGCTCGCAGCAAGCGACCATTGCTGAATGGCTGCCGATGCGAGAAAAACATCCATTGGATGTTTTTCTCGAGAAGCAAGTGAACCTGCCAGCAAGGGGCGCGAGCGAGAACAAAAATTATGAGATAAATCCAATGCCGCCAAAAACTGATTCTATAAGTGTCTGTATTCTAACGAAAAACGCGCAAGAGAGCCTTCCTCAGACTTTGGATTCGGTTCAAGTTTTTTCCGAAGTACTGATTTTGGATAATGGATCTACAGACGCAACGTTAGAAATTGCACGCAAATACGCAAACGTAAAGATACATGTTACAAAGTTTTGCGGTTTTGGGCGATTGCGAAATCAAATTGCAGAACTTGCAAAAAATGATTGGATATTCGCTCTTGATAGCGATGAAGTTCTAACAGATAGTTTAATTCAAGAAATCCTTACTACCTCCTTAAATCCCTCTTTTGCCTATTCGATACCTAGGCATAATTTCTACCGTGGGAAACGCATTCGTGGATGTGGGTGGGGCAACGATTTCGTCGCTCGCCTCTATCACAGAAAAAAGGCCCGTTTTAGCGATGCAGAAGTTCATGAATCTTTAGAGACGAAACACCTTCTGCGATTAAAATCTCCAATTTTACATACCCCTTATCGAACAACTTCTGACTTTTTAGCAAAAATGCAACACTACTCCACCCTTTTTGCTAAGCAATATCAAGGGAAAAAACAATCCTCCTTTGGCAAAGCGCTCTTTTCTGCCTTGTTTGCTTTTTTTCGGAGCTACATTCTTAAAAGAGGAATATTGGATGGCCAAAATGGCTTTCTTATTTCATTTTATAATGGGAGCACGGCTTTTTACAAATACTTAAAGCTTAAGGAGATGAATTCTCTTTTGGGAGTATCCGTTTCACAATCGACTCGTTCAGAACAAGCTCAATACCAGAATTCTTTGACTTCAAAATGAGCGTTTTTTCCAATTTAGGAACAAGCTCGTTGTGTAAAGCAGCAAATCTTTTCTCATCTGTCGATAGTAATGAATACATATATTGTTTCATTTGCATTAAAGATTGTCTCTCTTCAAGAAATTCTGTAGAGACAAGCTCCATACTCCGTTTTAATATCCGAATTGCATCTCTGAGACTGCTCGATTTTTCTGCAATTAATCGATAGATATTGTCGTCGACCAACATATCTGGAGCCAATTTCATTTTCATTAATGTTAGAACTTTGATCTTCTCTTCTATACTTGGATCTAGAATAAGCGTTCTAAATCGGTTAATAAAACCTGGGTTTGTTTCCAATACCTTTTCCGCTTTTTCTTGATCTGCAATACCAATGAATTTGGGGAAATGGTTTTTGGGAAAATCGAGCATTGTTTTCAATTGTTCAGCTGGAAACTCTCCCCTGAGGTCACAAGACAAATGAATTTGATCAAAAACAAAAATAATCTTTTCCCGATGTCCATCAATGACATGGCTTAAATAGGATAAAGGAGAATGGGCCAATGGAACCCATTCGATTGAATTTAAAAGGTCAGCAGTGTTTACATAAAAAACTTGGTTTCCAGATAATTGAGGATAATCCCCTCGATCGATTGCATTGACAAATGCTTTGATCGTCTCCGTTTTCCCAGATCCTTCTTTACCTACTAATAGAACAGGAGAACACTTTAAAGAATTGGCTATTTTGTCCAATAACTCCTTGTTCGTATCGACTGCCTCAAACTCACCATTTGCAAACTTTTCTGTCCAGTTTTCAACTCGAGGCATGCAAGTTGGAAAAGGGCGCCACCAAGGATATGAAAAACTCAAAAGGAGAAGAGTACCCGCAATACCACCAATACACAGCCCTCCAACGGAGGGTCCAAGAACCGGAATCAAAGTCGTAGTCAGAGTTGAAAAAATCGTAGAAAGGAGAATCATGTCGTTCCCCTTCGCATCGATTTCAGCAGGCGATACTACTTCTTGAAATAGATGAAGTAAGCCAATTTTCATTAAAAATCGTTCGAGAGCCACTAAAAAAGCATGAACCGTTGAGACAATTGCCCTTTTTATAAACCATGATCGTGATGGTTCTTTTTGGAGATACATCTTCGCGATTTCACGACATTTATTCATCTCTGCGGGAGGAACTCTGAGATTTGGATTTTCCGCGATAACTTTTTGAATTTGCGAAGAAATTGCTGGAATCATGTGAGAGATTCTAGCAAGAAAATAGAATAAATACTATATAGAAAAGTATGTCGAAAGTTCGAGCTATCCTCTATTTTGGAATTTTTCTCTGTCTTATCAATCTCTTTTATATTCCAAAGAGAAGTATAAACAATCTCATTGCCCAAACATATTTAGGGCCAAAAACAAACAGCCCCCTTAATTCCCATCTGATCCGCGTAGAACTGCATGTCAAAGATAGTCCTGTTCTATCCGGTTTAGAGATAAAAAAAGTCACTTTCAATGGTCAAACAGTCCCTTTAAAACCACGCGATATTTTTGACAAACGTGGGACGGCAAGTTTTCAGCTACCTCCAGGCAAATATAAACTTGTCTGGAGTGTAAATCGAAGCACCCTCGTATGGCCACGCACACTCAATTTTGAAGAAGAGGTAACCCTAGATCCAAGAGATCTCTGGGTACAAATCATCATCGAAGGCGATCAAGTTTCAATTAGATGAATCAACACCGAAGCGACTCTAGATGAAAAAACCAAGGCTCCATGTCCAAGATTTTTAAAAATTATCTGTTTTGAACCTATAAGAGCTGATGTATAAGGGACAATGATCTCATCGGTTTTTGACGCAATCGTATATAACGGAATAGTCAAATGATCGATCTCCTCTGTTAAATTTTGCAAAAAATGAGATCCTCGGCGCATTTCTAACCCATTTTTCCCCAAAGCAATCCGTGCAACGCTTGTACCCTGAAATGGAGAAGAAATTGCGATGATCTTTTTCACTTTGCCTTTTGGCGCAAGTTCTGCAGCATAATAGGAAGCAACTAAACCTCCCATTGAATAGCCAATTAGAATCAGATGTTGATTCTTGGTCTCCTTTTCAATGAGTTGTCCCATTTTTTCTACCTGTTTTGCATAATTTTCAATGGAATTAAAGGGCCCTTTCAAATGGATGGTATAAATCGGACCTAACTTTCTTAACTTCCATTTTATATAAATCCAAATGGCATCTGTATTGATATAACCATGAATCAGTAAAATAGGAGTGCCCGTTTTAGTGTTTTTAAAGCTTGGTTTCCAAATAAGCCCGAGAATTTGCAAAAAAATGATCAATGGAATTGCGAAGAGCTCCAAGAGGATCGCTTGAATCCAATTCATACCTTTTTCTTCTTCAATAATAAAAATAGTGCAGGACAGATGAAGATGAGATTCCCAACGAATATCATCATGGCATATTTTAATGGAGAGGCAATGGGGATATCTGGAGGAGGAATGAACGTAACAATGATTGTGATAATGCATCCAATCAATCCAATTCCACATAAGGCGATGAGGCCGAAATTACCAAATGGGACATGAAATCCATTTGGAGGAAATTTTGCCTTTAATGCGATTGCTGCACAAAACATCATCACATACATAATCGTATAAAGTGAGCTGCTAATGGCCATTAAAAACCAATAAAAAGCATTTACACTTGGAAGGAAACGGAACAGCAAACAAAGACACGTGACCACAACTGCCTGCGCAATCAAAATGCGTGAGGCAACCCCTTTTTTATTTTCTTTTGCAAAAAATGCTGGGAGATACCCATGTTCTGTTGCGTGTAATAACCCAAGCGCCGGAGCCGAAATCCAGTTAATGAGATTCCCAAAACTTCCCACTAAAATCATTAAAGTAACAACTACAATCCACGAGTCTAAATGAAACTGGTGAAAAAAAGCGGCAAAAACCTGCATTAAACCCGCTGCGAGATGAATATCACGCGTCGGAAGGACAATTGCAATTGAAAGAGCGCCGAATAACATGCTCGCTAAAACGACAAAACTTGCGATCATGACTGCCTTTGGAAAGGAGCGTCTCGGATTTTTTATCGATCGCATGTGGACACCAGCCAATTCCATTCCGGCAAACGAAGTCATAATGGCAACAAGGGCAGTCCATTGACTTAGCTCTTTAAACGAGGGAAAGATCGTGCTCATTGAAACAGAGATTGCAAGCGGTTCACCTTTAGTGATCCAAATGATTCCCAAAACAATCAATGCAACTGTTGGAACCAAAGTGCCAACCAGGCAGAAAGTTTCATTTAATTTTGCAGAAACGCGGATACCTTGTAAATTCACAAGCGTTAAAATCCAAAATACACTTGTAATTGCAGAAACCATATATATTTTACTATGCATTAATTCAGGATGTATTAAATATGCACCCGTTCCTGCAATAAATGTTAAAATCGTTGGAAACCAAGAAACTGCCTGCGCCCATTGTAACCAAATTGCGATCACTCCAAATTTTTCACCAAAGGCTAAACGGACCCAATGGTAAATCCCCCCCTTTTTTTCCGAAAGAGTTCCAAGTTCAGCAGAAATTAAACTCACCGGGAAAAGAAAAAAAACAGCACCAAAAAGAAAAAAGAAGATGAGTGGCGCGCCATAGATCGCAGCAGATGGGAGATTTCGATTACTATCCACTGCAGAAACGATGAGCAATACAAGGGCAAAAAAAGGGAGTTTTTTTAAGACCATAAGAGTTTTTTTTCTACCATATGTAGTTTGATTTACCAAGTCAATCAGTTGAATTTTTTTGTCGGGATAAAAAAAATCTTTTGAATAATCAATCAATTTGTGTAGAATTATTTGCTTCATGAACCTGCAAGTGATGATGTAGAATGATAGGACTTAAATTTGAAACACACTCTGACGAGCACCAACTCCATCAGACAGTTCATGTTCCGTTTCATCTTTCTTTTAGCGCGACCCACAGAAATTTAAAAAAATGGGTGGATCGTTTCATCCGATTCACTGATGAATCGATTACCTATGATTTAGTTCTTTTTTATTCGCTTGCTAAAAAGAAATATCTAGATCATCGAGAACCACATCATTTAAGCAGACTGGTCCTTTCAATCTATAACATCAGAAAAAAACTGCAAAGCACCTCTGCCCTCTTCTCATCCTCGCGACATCTTTTTGTCCGTTGGCTACCTACAAAATTGATTTTTCCATTCTCTTCAAGACCTGTCATGGGCTGTTTAATCGGTTTTAATATGATGGATCGATGTGAGTTATTTGATGAAGAGAATATTCTTGTCTCTTTACAAAAACACTTTCCGAATCTCCAATTTGTGAAAGAGAGCTACTACAGTCACACATCTCAGAATGAGAATATTCGTATTTGTTATTTCGAGATCGAAAAAAAAGATGGAATTCCTTTTACCCATGCTGAAAGGAGATTCATCACCGATAATTTTAAAGAGAAAGTCAAAAATAGTATTCAGAAGCTGATCCCTTCGATGTTCATTAAGCTTAATCAAGAGGAAGTTTATAAAAATATTTTGATTTTGAGCCAGGAGATCACCTCAATCAATGATCTTCCGCAAGTGAACATCACGCTCGATCAACATTCGGGAAAAGAGATCGTTTTCCATGTAACTTTAGTCCAAATTTCTCCCCTCCATCGCTTTTCGTTTAAAGAGAGAATTGTTGGATGTCCAGTGATTCTAGATCGAATAATTCCTGTACGACATCTTGAAGGGCATCAAGTGGAGGCATCACTTTTCAGACTTCTCCTCCCTTATGAATCGTCACTTATTCGCTCTGATGGCTCTTTGGATTTCTATGCAGCAAGGCAAAAAGTGAGTCAAATCCTTCTTGGTGCAATTGGAGAGTTTCGCGATTACAATGGCGGTCTCTTAATCAAACAACAAGAGCTTCTCTTCTCCTTTAAACAAAATCTTTCATTGGAAGCAACCCGAGATCCTGAGCTCATCGAAACATTTTTCCATGCACTTGTCCCTCTCGAAAAACAGGCCTTGCTCGACCCTGCGATTTTATCTACCTTATTCACACACTTTTTAAAACATCGAGCAGAAAAAATTACCAATGGGTTCTCCTTTAAAATTTATCGGGACGCATTGAGAATTTTTATCCTCGTTCGCTGTAATGATCAATCGATTACTGAAGTGATATTGTCGGTTGTTCGCAATTATTTATTAGCAACAAAAGACTGGGCCTACAATATTTTAGAGACTCCAGAAGAAATTTCCTTTAATTGCGCACTTCTCCATCCCACATCAAATCAGACAGAACTGTTCGTCATCGCACTTGAAAAAGCTCTGCAGGAATGGTGTAAAAAAAGACAGAGCCATCAGGCTCTCAGAATTGCACTGGGTCACTCAATGTTCTCTTTAGATCCTCGCATTGGTGGTGAAAACGTATCAAGTGAGGTGTTAAAATGTCTTTTTGAAGGGCTAACAAGAGTCAGCCATGATGGTCAAATAGAAAATGCAGCAGCCGAATCGATCAAGATTTCTCCAGATTTAAAACAATATATCTTTAAACTACGTCCCTCATTTTGGAACGACGGCTCTTTAGTCTCTGCCCACGATTTTGCCTATTCTTGGAAAAGAATTCTATCACCCGATTTTAAAACGAACTTTGCTGCCTACTTTTATCCCATAAAAAATGCAAAAGAGGCGAAAGAGGGAAAAGTATCCTCTGATCAAATTGGCATTCGTGTGATTGACGATCGCACTTTACAAGTCGATCTTGTCAGACCAACACCCTATTTTCTGCAGATGGCATCATTGCCCATTTTTTCACCTATTCATCGATTAGTAGATCAGGAAAGACCTCAGTGGCCATATCAAGCCGGTATTCATTATCCATGTAATGGTCCATTCCAATTAAAAATCAATCAGCCCAATCAAGCGTATCAGTTGATAAAAAACCCACTTTACTGGGATGCAATGCATACGCAGTTGGATCAAATTACCCTTACCTCTATGGATTCTTTTCAGGCGATGCAAGCGTTTATGAAAAATGAAATTGATTGGGTCGGAGATCCTTTTGGGGCATGGCAACAATTTTCAATTCCTGAAGAAGGACAGATTGTCTATTCGCCAAGTAATTCCATCGCAATGTTGATGTTCAATACAAGTGTTGTTCCCTTCAATAATGCTAAGTTCAGACGGGCACTTTCTTTAACCATTGATCGATCTGAGCTTGTAAAGGATTTCTTACGATCATCTACCCCTGCTTTATCCGTTCTCTTCCCTCACCATTGCGAAAGAGTCCACAAAGTATTTCCCGATTATGACAAAGAAGAGGCAAATAAGCTATTAATCGAAAGTTTAAATGAGTTAGGACTTTCGAAAAAAGATATCGTTGTCCAAATTGCTTTTGCACACACAGGCTCTTATAAATCTTCTGCCCACTTAATTAAACGACAATTTGAACTTCATTTGGGGATAGAATGCCAGCTGATGTCCTTTTCATGGAATTCGCTCTTCCCAAAACTGGCTGAAGGGCAATTTCAGATGAGCTTACTGGGTTGGACAACGCCGATCAATGACCCAATTGGGATGCTCAATTTATTCAAGTTTGCCAAAGAAGGGGTGAATTCTTCGCTCTGGGAAGATGCCGATTTTCAGCATCTTCTAGATTTAAGTGAAGAAGAGATTAATCCATTCCAAAGATCATCATATCTTCATAAAGCGGAAGAGATTCTAGCAAAAGGGATGCCGGTGGTTCCTCTATTTTATGAACAGGAACAAGCGATGGTTCGCAAAAATTTTCAAATCAATTTACAACCGGGACAAGGAGGATGTTTTAGCCTTGCCCCCAATTTATTCAAAAGGAGATAAGTATGTCCGCATTATCTAACAAACTACAAGAGTTTTCCATATTCGAAGGAATAGAATGTCATCCAGCTTGGCATGGATTAATGACTGGTATTGACACTGAGAGAATGCTCAGAAAAATACAAGTTCCTTATACATACATTCTTCGCAAAGGGGAGCACTCTACTGTTGAGAATGAAGAACACTACTATGTGTCCTTTGTTTTGCCAGACCAAACTGTTAAACATCAGGCACTTGTGGTTATGATAGGGGCCGATGGGTGGTATTATGAAAACACAAAACCAGGTGGACCATACCAAAATCTATCGTTGGATCCTGTTTTACATTTAATTATGCATTGCGAAGAAGGACAGTGTATCCCATTGATTAAACGATAGAAAATAATGCGTGAATCTTATCCCTCAAAGGGGGAGTTCAGAAACCTATGGATTCTGTTTCTCCCTCTTGTTGGAACGACATTTTCGAATTATTTGTTCCAGCTTTTGGAAAAACTCTTTCTCGATAGAGTTTCTTCCCTTGCAATGGAAGCGGCACTCAACGCTACCTATGCATGTCAAATATTCCAGATGTCAACTCTAGCGATCGCAATGATGGCTCAAGTCTCCGTTGCACGCTGGTATAGCGCAAAAGATTGGGATCAAATAGGTCCCGGCGTCTGGCAATTCATCTGGTTTTCCTTTCTCTCCATGATCTTTACTGTCCCCGGAAATATTTTGATTGGGAATTGGTATTTTAAGGGGACCGAAATTGAGCAGGCTGCGCACTCTTATTTTTATCTTTTTACTGCGTTTAATTTTATCTATCCACTCACCGCCACCCTCTCCTGTTTTTTTCTAGGAATGGGAAAAGTGCGGCTTGTATTGAAACTGACACTGGCCGATCAAATCATCAAGATCATTCTTTGCTATTTTTTTATATTCGGCCTCGAACCACTGATTCAACCGCAAGGATTGATTGGCGGGGTACTTAGTAATCTTTTTGCCCAGCTCCTCCTTTGTGTAGTACTTGGAATCATTTTTCTGCAAAAAAATAATCGGGATCTATACTTCACTCACAAATGGAAATTTCAACCCCGACTATTTTGGCAAAATATTCAACCAGGTCTTTTCCGAGGTGCAAATCGGATCGCTGGGTATTTCAGTTGGTTAATGATTGCAAGACTCATGTCTGAAAAAGGTGGAGAATATGGGTTAATTCTAACGATGGGAGGCTCGCTCACCAACTTTTTCCCTTTTCTCTTTGAAGCAATTTATCAGGCACAAACCATCATTGTTTCACAACTCATTGGATCTAAAAAAATCTCACAACTGTTACCTGCTGCCCGTTCGGGGCTACTCTTAGTCTCCTCTATCATCGTAATCACAGCCATACCTTTTCTCGGCTTTCCAACATATCTGCAGAATTGGATATTTGACTCAACGCTTGACCCTGATTCAGTGCAAATATTATTTTTTGGGATCTGGTTATGGTTTGCCTATTTTACAATTAGCGCAATACCGCTTAGCTATATTTTCGCATTTAAAGATACACAGTTTTATTTCCTCATTGGGATTATTTTTTGGTTTACAGACTATTATTTAATGCGAGTAGTCATTAACAATTGGCAAATCTCGCCCAAGTATTTCTGGTTAGCACTCAGCATCGTTCAAATGACCAACACAATTCCCCTCTATTTCTGGCGCATGAAAGTTCTCTGCAACCGATTCCAGCGACAGCCCCACGCAACCTAAAAACCTTTTTCATATCTCCGAAAATCGTTTCATGATCTCTTTTGTCGCCTCAAGTTCAAGGGCGCGTGGAGATAAACTCCTTTTTGCATTTTTTTGCACTCCATCTTGATAGAGTCTTCCTATTTTTTTCACTTCAAATGGATAATCTGGATGTTTGATGAGGTTATACATGACACTTGCAAAAGCCAATTCCACTTTTCCTTGATCTATATAACTACAGAATTCTTTATGTTCAGTATTTGAAAAAATTCTCATTTTATGGAGTTGATAAATATGCAATCGCTCAGCGAAATGAGCATGAGCTTCACTATATAAACTATGGGCGAAGTTCTCTGAATCTAATTGCCCTTTTCGTGTAAAATCCTTATATATTCTACCCATTTTCATTTCAGTACTTAACATCACATCGGAAAAATAATGTAATAGATGTACATGTTCATGAATATTTATTCTTGAAAATAGATAAGGAGGATTAGTTGTGAGTATTTGATCCTTAAAGTAAGGAGCGTGAAGATAAATTTTTCCATTACCCAAAGCTGCTGCTGCTATTGCAGAAGATCTTTTTAATTTACAAAAAACAATGTGCGATTTTTTAACTTTTTGAAACAGCTCTTTACCAATTTTTGTTGTTGTAGATAATCTCATCCCTTCTTCAGCAGTTTTAACAAGACTTTTAAAATCATTATGAGAGACATGTTTTGCTGAACAACTAATCACAGGTTGTTTTTCTGAAATCGATTCGCAAATGACTTTAGAAAAGCGATTACCTCTATGAATCATATCCCGACTTTGAAATCGAAATTGAGAGATTAAAGAGCTTATAATCAACGGTTTAGGATCGTAAAATCGTGAAGTTTGTAGCATAGATTATTGAATTGTTATGAATTCGGTGTTTCCTTGAATCAATATCGGCGACTGAATCATCCATGTTTGTCCCATTTGTATCGTCTCTATTCCTGCCTTTGCAATGCCTGAAATACAGAAAAGAATTTGATTCCCATCGATCTTAATGGAATCATTTATTCTACACCTTTTAACGTTAAAAAACCTATTCGAAACGATCGTTTCAACAGAATTTGGAATGACCGCAGGACGATAGTCCATGAGCATGCACGATAATCCCTTCTCTAAATGCAACTCTCTCCCCTTTCTTCCCCAATCATAAAGACGATAGGTGGTGTTTGAATTCTGCTGCACTTCCAATAATAACGAATCTCCACAAATTGCATGCACAAGACCTGCTGGAATAAAAATGGCCTCCCCTTTTTCAAGCAAAAACTTTCGCAATAGCCTAACAACTGAATCATCCTTTAAGGCCTCTAGAAAATCTTCTTTCGTAACCCCTTCTTTTAAACCAGCATAGACAGAGCTTTTTTCAAGTGCAAGCCACATTTCATTCTTTGGTTCGCCTCCAAACATGAGGGCGACTTCTTCGTTCGGATGAATTTGAACACTTAAATGTTCTTTGGCATCGATGATCTTAACGAGAAGGGGGAACTTCTTCTCATTGAGAAAGCTTTTCAGCGTCATCCCTTTTTTCGGACCATTCCCAATGAGGCTCATCCCTTCAATGCGATCAGAGACTTCCCACGACTCGGCGTATCTTCCAGCAGGTAAATTCCGTTGAAAATAATGGGGAATACGAGACCCTCCCCAAACATAATCTTGATACGCAGGCACTAGTTGGATGAGTTCCATTTTTCCTCAAAATTGATTTCTGGATAATTAATTGTTAGCCACTTGCGCAATTGATGGGTGCCAACCCACCATTCATGCAAACGTGTTTTTTGATCTGATAAATCGGCTAAATATAATCTGCCTGGATCTAAATGAAATGGTTTGCCATCTAAAAACCCATAATTATGCTGAATATCATGATCCCCATCTGCTATGCCAAGTGAGATGCGCAGATTCACTAGGTTCAAATATTGATCGATAGCCGAAATAAAAGCATCTTTCCCCTCTTGTTCATAAATTTTTTGTAGGGAAGAAAAAAGTGGCTCTCCTTTTCGTTGCAGCACAAATGGCACCTGATTCAAATCGATTGTAAAGATTCGATTGGCTTGATCTTTGACTTTCACTTTTGGTAGATTTTGTGTCTTCCCATAATGTACATAAAGTATTGCTGTTTGCTCTTGAAGATATTTTTCAGCAATTGCATATCCTTCGGAAAAGTATTTTTTGCGTAAATTCCGTTTCTTCTGCTCGTCTTCTTTATTGGGAAGGGCAAAAGAGTACCATGGCATTTGGAAGTAATTCTTATTAAAGAACTTAAGCACAGTCTTTCCATCCTGACTTACAAATGCAAAAGATTGCCTCCCTTTGCCCAAAAAATGGTAATTTTGATCAATTGGAATACTTGCCTCCTTGCACTCATCGAGCATGGGCGCTGCAATCACAACAGGTGAAAAAGTAGAGCGTTGTTGAGCAATGCAACAGAGAGAGAAAACAAAAATGAGTATGCAAAAAAGTCTCAATCGTTGATTTTCAGCTTTCATTTAGTATATACTCTACTCCGACTGGTCCAAAAATGTGCATTTGGACCAGTCGGAGTATAGCGGATGGAAATTTATGGCACCACAATTTACAGACTCAACTTTGCAGGCAATTCAAAATGCATTGCAAATAGCCGAAGAGCGGAAAGCAACTGAGGTGACTGAAAATCATCTGCTCTATGCGCTTGCAACGGATCCTAATGGATATTTTGTCTCATTTGCGCAAAATCTCAATTTGCCAATCGATTCTTTATTGCAAAAACTTGAAATTGCGCTAAAAAACGTTCCTCAGTACACAAGCGAGGGACAAAAACCAAATATTTCGATTGGGCTGCAGCACCGTTTAAAAGAAGCAGAAAATATTGCGCGCGTTTGGAAAGACAGTTATATCGCAACAGATCACCTCATTCTTGCTTTTTGGAAAGGGGCGGATGAGCCCTTTGCAAGTTGGAAAAAAAACATCACAGCAAAAGCTGCAGAAGAAAAAATACGGGAAAATAGAAAAGGAAGTCATATGGATTCGCCAAATGCAGAAGCCAATCTCAATGCGCTTCAAAAATATTGTAAGAATCTCACCGATTTGGCAAAAAATGGAAAACTGGATCCGGTGATCGGTCGAGATGAAGAAATTAGACGTACGATGCAAGTCTTAAGCCGAAGGACAAAAAACAATCCACTTTTGATTGGAGAGCCAGGCGTTGGGAAGACAGCCATTGCGGAAGGTCTAGCTCTGCGCATTGTCCAAGGCGATGTCCCCGATTCTTTAAAAAATAAGCAGCTTGTATCCTTGGATATGGGAAGTCTTATTGCCGGAACCAAATACCGAGGAGAATTCGAAGAGAGACTCAAAAGCATTTTAAAAGAGATTGAAGGTGCAGAAGGTCAGATTCTCCTTTTTATCGATGAAGTGCATACTTTAGTGGGGGCCGGAGCAACAGATGGGGCAATGGATGCTGCAAATCTTTTAAAACCAGCTCTTGCCCGAGGCGTTCTCCATTGCATTGGCGCAACAACGCTCAATGAATACAAAAAACACATCGAAAAAGATCCGGCTCTTGAAAGGCGCTTTCAAACAATTCTGGTTCCTGAGCCAACAGTCGTTGATGCACTTGCGATCCTTCGTGGTTTAAGAGAGCGCTATGAAAATTTTCACGGGGTGCGCATTACGGAAGATGCTCTTTCTGCCGCTGTGACGCTCTCCAATCGTTACATTCCCGACCGAAGGTTACCCGATAAAGCAATCGACCTGATCGATGAAGCCGCGAGTATGATTCGGATGCAAATTGGAAGTATGCCCCTTCCCATCGAACTTAAAGAGAGGGAATTGGCAAGCCTGATTGTAAAACAGGAAGGTTTGAAACGTGAAGATACTCCTGCAGCAAAAGAGCAGTTAAAAACAATTAGCGCTGAGATCAGCAACCTCAAGGAGACCCTTGGAACACTTCGAAACAGATGGAATCAAGAAAAAGATCTTATCGCTGTTGTCAAAGAGAAAAAAAACAAACTTGAAAATATCCGTTTTCAAGAAGAGGAGTCTGAGCGCGCCGGTGACTATAACAAAGTGGCTGAAATTCGTTATGGGATCTTGCCCAAGCTAAAGGAAGAAATCGATCAAGCTGAAAAAAAATTGGGCAGTCAAGAACATAGACTGCTGAAAGAAGAGGTGGATGAACAGCTCATCGCCCACATTGTTGCTAAATGGACCGGAATACCTGTTCAAAAGATGCTGCAAAGTGAAAAAGAGAAATACATTCATCTTGAAAAAATTCTCGAAAAGCGGGTCGTAAGCCAAGAGTTTGCAATCCAAGCAATCAGCGATGCAATTCGGAGATCTCGTGCAGGGCTCAATGATCCGGATCGTCCGCTCGGCGTCTTTTTATTCGTAGGACCCACAGGTGTTGGAAAAACAGAGCTTGCAAAAGCACTCGCCGTACAACTGTTCAATCAAGAGGAGTCGCTGATTCGACTCGATATGTCTGAATATATGGAGAAACATAGCGTTTCCCGCATGATTGGCTCACCGCCTGGCTATGTTGGCTTTGAAGAGGGAGGTCAATTAACGGAGGCCATTCGTCGTCGTCCCTATTCAGTTGTTTTACTTGATGAAATTGAAAAAGCACATCCAGATGTATTCAATATATTATTACAAATCTTTGACGAAGGGCGGATCACCGATAGCCAGGGCCGTACAATCAATTGTAAAAATGCACTCTTTATAATGACATCCAATCTTGGATCTCAAGAATTGATTGAGTCGCTTAAAAAGCACCCAAACATGAATAAAGAATCAATTTTGAAAGTGATCGAACCTATTTTACGCAGCCACTTTAAACCAGAATTTCTAAACCGGCTCGATGAAATCCTCCCCTTCCTCCCCCTTCAAGAAAAAGATATGGAGCAAATCGTTAAGATTCAAATAGATAGAGTTGCAGATCGCTTATTAGAAAAACATATACACCTCGATGTAACAAATGGAGTTTTGACACGTTTAGCCGAGCTTGGGTATGATCCACTTTTCGGAGCAAGACCACTGAAGCGCACCATTCAAAACTTAATTGTAAATCCCCTTGCAACTGCCCTACTTGAGGGGAAAATTCAACCGAACGAAAATGTTAAAATTGAAACCAAAAAAGGCGAAATTACGATAACTTGAAAAATAGTCTTTTTTATGGAATAATGTGACGCATGAGAGTAAAATATTTTATTCTAGGTGTAGGCCTGCTTTTTGCTACCATCGGCTACATGGGGTATCGGAAAAAAGAAAACTCCCCAGAATCAGAAATTGCATCCACAATACAAGAAGTAGAAATCGCACCAAAGGCTGAACCTGCAGTTGTTGAAACGACATTTGTTCCAGCGGAAACACCCGAAGTTGACCGAATCCAACAACTCTTTACTCTCGATGCAACGAAATTACCCATTGTTGAAACGATTTGCTATACAAGCAGAGTCCCTTGGCTAAAAGGGAGACCTGCATGGATTTCAGATTACGCAACACATTATGAAACATCGCGCCACTTCATTGCCCGCAGTTTGAATAAAAAAAGTGATTATTTTACCCAAAAAGTGGGACCTGGAGACAAATTCAATATCTTCAAAAAAGATGCAAAGATCCAATTTCATCTTTTAATTGATTTGTCTAAAGCCAAAATGCGCTTTTATTACATTGATCTCGCGACAAATGAGCGGACCCTTTTAAAGGTCTATAAAATTGGTCTGGGAAGAGTGGATCCTCAGAAAAAGTCTGGATTTTTGACACCCATTGGGAAGTATGAACTGGGAAATCGAATCGCCATTTATAAACCGGGAACGATTGGCTTTTTCCAAGATAAAAAAACAGAGATGATCCGCATCTTTGGGACAAGATGGATCCCATTTGAAAAAGAGCTCGATGGATGTTCGGAGCCGGCATCGGGGTTTGGATTACATGGAGCCCCTTGGATTCCGGACCAAACAGGAACACTTGTTGAAGATCGAGCTAAGATTGGAAAATATGATAGCGATGGGTGTGTTCGCCTGGCCCAAGAAGATATGGAAGAGTTATTTGCAATTATCATCACAAAGCCAACGACTGTAGAACTGGTCCGTTCTTTTGAAGATGCAAAACTTCCAGGAATAGAGAGGAGTTAACATGACAGCTTTAAGTCACGAAAAACAAATTTTTGAAGTGGAACAGACATTGACTAAACTCAAAAGCCAAAATGTCTTTTCAACAGATGAAATGAACGAGATGGAAGATAAGCTTGTCTCTTTAAAAAAAGCTGTTTATTCGAATCTAAAGCCTTGGGACCGCGTTGCCATTTGTCGTCACCCACAAAGACCCCACTCGATCGACTATATTCAAAACTGTGTAGAGGATTTTGTTGAAATTTTTGGCGATCGCACCTTTCAAGACGATCATGCAATCATTGCAGGCCTTGGGAAGATCAATGGCGAAAAATTCATGATCATCGCCCAAGAAAAAGGGAATACGACAGAAAGTAGACTCTATCGCAATTTCGGGATGCCTCACCCAGAAGGGTATAGAAAAGCAATGCGCTGTATGCGACTTGCAGCAAAATTTGATTTACCCGTGGTTTGCCTTCTCGACACACCGGGAGCCTATCCAGGCCTTGCTGCAGAAGAGAGGGGCCAAGGATGGGCAATTGCACAAAATCTCCTAGAAATGGCACAACTCCCAACGCCAATCATTGTCATCGTCATTGGAGAAGGATGCTCTGGAGGTGCGCTTGGAATTGGAGTAGGCGATTGTATCGGAATGCTTGAACACTCCTACTATTCTGTAATTTCACCAGAAGGCTGCTCATCGATTCTCTGGAAAGATGCCAGCAAAAATGCTACTGCCGCTGCTACTTTAAAAATGCAGGCAGAGAATCTTCTCGATCTCAACATCATTGATACAATCATTCCAGAACCACTTGGCGGCGCACATCTCAATCCAAAAGTGGCCTACCAAAATGTGAAAGCCTATATCTTAGAGCAATGGAACCATCTAAAATTGGTCGAAATCGAATCACTTTTAGAAAATCGCTACCAAAAATTTCGGAAAATAGGCAAATTTGTAGAGGATGAGACTCTTACTCCTTGCAGCACTCCGCAATAGTCGCCATTTCAGCTTAGCAATCCTCACGATTGTCTCTTTGCTTTTCTTAACTATCGCAAACCAATGTGAAATGTTTTCCATTGGCTTAATGGCAAACTCTGGATCTCAATTCATCTCAAAAGAGATGACGTATCAAGAGCCACAAAACAAAAATCCAGTTCGCTACATCTTGCGCAAAGCCATTGGATTTCAAATCGATCTAGAAAAGAATTTCATCTTTATCATCTACTTCTTAATTGCAGTTGCCATTTTTAAAGCCATTACCCTCTTTTGTTCGCGCTATGTAACACAGCTTCTCTCTATTCGCATTACCCGTGATTTACGTCAGCAATATTTCGAACACATCCAATCTCTCCCTTTAAGTTTTTATCAAGAACAAAACTTGGGAAGCCTCTCATCGCGCGCAGTTGGTGACGCAGGACAAATCGCCTCCTCACTCAATTCGTGCCTGACTAATTATTTTCAAACACCTTTCACAATCATTTCGACCCTCCTTGCCTGCTTTTATTTATCCTGGCAACTATCGTTAGTCATCTTCTTTGGACTTCCACTGATCATTCTCCCTGTGATTTTTATCACCCGGCGGGTCAAAAGAATATCGCGACAAATTCAACGAAACCAAGAGACATTTACATCTGTTCTTCTCGATTTTATTGGAGGAATTCAAACTGTCAAAATTTTTGCTATGGAGACATTTTCATTGCGAAAATACAAAGAACAAAATGATCAGATGGCAGCATTAGAAAGTAGAAGTGCAAAATATGGACTCCTCACACGTCCCCTTCTTCACATGATCGCCACATCGTGCCTTGCCATCGTTGTTCTCTTTGGTCTTCATACTCTTCATATGACTGTAGGTCAGCTACTTATGTTTTGCGGTCTACTCCATCTCTTTTATGAACCGGTGAAAAAATTTGCAGAAGAGACCGCAAATATTCAAAAAGGGATTGTTGCAGCGGAACGGATGTTTGAAGTACTCCAGATCAAACCACAAATTTTTGATCAAGAAGGGGCCATTGATCTTGTCTCCTTTAAAAATCTCATCGAATTTGATCATGTTTGGTTCAAATATCAAAATGAATGGGTCTTAAAAGATGTCAGCTTCTCTCTCAAAAAAGGGGAAGTTCTTGCAATCGTCGGTGCAACAGGTGCGGGTAAATCAACCCTTGTCCAACTTCTTCCTCGACTCTATGAAGTACAAAAGGGGGAAATTCGGATCGATGGAATTCCGATCAAAGCGCTCACACAAAAGTCACTGCGTGACCAAATTGCCTACGTTCCCCAAAAGCCCTTTCTCTTCTACGATACTGTCGCAGAAAATATCACCTTTGGCAGACATTTTCTTCCTACTGAAGTCGAAGAGGCTGCAAAAAAAGCCTATGCTCATGAATTCATCGCCGATCTCCCCAAACAATATGACACGGTGCTTGCCGAAATGGGGAAAAGCCTCTCTGGCGGCCAACAACAACGCCTTGCCATCGCTCGCGCATTAGTCAAAAAAGCACCGATCCTCATTATGGACGAAGCGACCTCCTCTCTTGATGCGATCTCTGAAAACAGAATCAAGCAAGCAATCCGTGATCTACAAGGCGAAATCACACAAATCGTCATTGCACATCGCCTCTCCACAATCGAGCATGCAGATCGGATCATTTTCCTCGATCGGGGCAAAAAGATTGCCGAGGGGACCCTTCCAGAGCTCTTAGAAAATTGCCTCCCCTTCAAAATCCTTTGGGAAACCTATCATCAAACCGCCTATTAAAAAAAGATAAAAAAGCGTTGTAATGAGCCATTCTCGATGTGAATTCTTCGAGGAGATTTGGGATATTTTCGAACGAGTTTACCCCATTTTCGCAAAGCTAATATCTTACTAAGTTATATGGCTTTGCAGAAAATGGCGGTAAAATCGTCGAAAAGATTTCCGAATATCGTCGAGGAGGCTCATCGGGAATGGCTCATGAAATAAACATATTGCTAGCAAATATTTTATTCCGTAGACTCTCTTCTTCATTTTCATCAGGAGATAAATCATATGATCGATCATGTTAGAAACTCAGTAAGTTCTTTTTGTCATATAGTTGTAAATACAGTTGCTCAATCCGATACCGAAACAAGACAAAAAGTGGCCTTCATTGCAGCAGCTTTTCTTGTAGTTGGAGGGGTCAGATATTTTTTTGCCGACGATCCGGTTACAATTTCTTCTTCCGATCAAAAAACTTCTGATGATTCTGCAGGTACTCAATACGCAGTTGATCCGCAATTCTCCGCAATTGATGTTCAAGCCGAAATAATAAACTGCAAAAACGATGATAATTGAATAAACCACTTAGGGTTTGGAAATGACCCCTTTTTGGAAATTCATTGAAATATACCAAATTTTTTGCAAACATCGAGAAAGTATCTCTCGGTGTGTGTTATGAATCAGATGAATCGCTCGCTACGCGAGGTCCTTCAAGATGTTTGCAAAAATGTCTCTCCCGAACAATCTCTCCTAAATTCTTTTCCCTCTCTAAAAATCAATCGCGGTCTGCCAAGAATCTATCAAAGGTCAAACCCTTCAATTAATTATGTTAAAAAAGAATTTTCTCAACTCGATGTTGTGAAAAAACTTGTTTTAGAAAAAACACTTTTGCCTCGGTATAAGCCAAATAAAAATGCAAAAATTTGTCTATTTACCTTCATGTTGTCAGATGGCTGGGGAGATTTCATTGCGCATAAGGAAATAGCGAAGATTTTAGCAAATCAGTACCCGATTGTTCAATCGATTGTTTGTGTCCCGAAAGGATTTTCCCTATCAGCGCCAAATATGATTCTGGTTCCATATGACAAAGAATGTCCACCAGAATCATTTTCTAAAATTGCAATCAGTGCAATGCAAAATGCAGATCTTGTTTTGTCTTGTCCCACGTACGTTCCAAATGTGGAAGAGTTGAAAAAAATGACTAAAACTAGATGGTTGCAAGTGGGTCAGTATGGATTTATCGAAACCAACTTTTTTTCGCCGGTAAATGGGAATTATTGCATGGGACTACATTTTCTAGAACTGGGGATTCTGATCCGTGAAAGCAAAGAAAAGGGGGATTTCCGCACACTAGAAAACAAAACCCTTCTCTATGCACTTTTTAGCACCACAACACCACAAACCATTGATATTGAGAGATATAGAACTTTTCATCGACTTCATTTGGCCTATTTAGTTAGCCCCATTGGTGGTGCGATCTATATGCATGCCCTTTTCCAATTTTACCGAAATGATTCTAGGACAATCGATATTTGCACACCCGATATTGGATGGCTGATTCAATATATGAATCTGCAAAAAGGGTTATTTTTGATCGAAAATTACGGGATTCAAGAGATCGAAATCCATTATGATGGAAAAATCCACAGAAGAGAGCTTGCAAGATCTGGGAAAAAGGTGAGGTTCTTGAGTGGATCGCTCTCTGACAACGATTTTCGTAAACTAATGATATTGTCAGAAGAATTTATCGCCGTGCGCGGAGACCAATCATTCTCTGAAGCCATATCAGCAAATCGTCTCTTTTTTTATGATGGGGCAATTCATGCCCGTTATTTTATTAAAGATCTGATCGCGCTTGCTGAAAATAAATTGAGCCACAATCCAGGCGCACTTTCCCTTTTTCGTGCAATGGGACAAGCTTTTGCCTATCAAATTCCTGATGAAACTGGCGAATGGGTCGAGGAGACTGCTTTTCAAGAAAGGCAACCATGGGAAAATATTGCAAATAGAATTGCAATTTCGCTTCACTCTGAACAGACACTTGCTGGTTTCAAACAATTCAACCAAATGGTCGCAAGTGAGTATTCGTGCAATGAAATCCTCTGCCAACTTGTCGCCCAAGAATTGTCGCATCGATAAAAAAGAAATTAATGTTAAAATCTCGACTTATGTCGTTTTTTGGTAGGCAGATCCGAGGGAGGCGTTCGATGATTTTATTATTTTTTTGCGAGTCAATAGCTGCAACGACCCTATTGACGAGCAAAAA
>DAIDIM010000187.1 GCA_027459365.1 Chlamydiota bacterium | reverse complement strand
TGCAATACTGAAAGCTAATTCCGTGAAAGCCGTAGCGCCGTATCCCCTGTTTTAACCAGGAATAGGGGCCTGGATAGGTGTAAGCCTCCATACTCAATGTGTGATGGAATGCTGTATCAAATACTGCAACTTGAGGAATATTGGGAAACATTTTCTCCAATTTGCAAATCGCCTCAAGATCGGATCGATTATGTAATGGTGCAAACTTCGCGTTTGCCTTAATTTCTCGCTTGATCCGGGCATCGATGATGGCGCTCTTGAATCTTTTCCCACCATGAACAATGCGATGGCCGATCGCATCTGGCTTAAGTTCTTGAATCTCTGATAGATCAAGTTTTGTAGAATCGAGCTTCGACTCCCAAATCAAATTGGGGAAATCAAAGAGGCTCATTTTGATGCTACTCGATCCTCGATTCATCACAAGTATTTTCATAATTTGCTAAATATCACAAAATTTCTGAATATGCGAGAAAAATGAGGACAAAGATTTATGATTGCGAGCGACGAATTGATAAAAAAAATGAATGCGTATTGGAGGGCTGCAAATTATCTGTCCGTTGGACAAATTTACCTGATGGATAATCCCCTACTCAAAAGACCGCTCTCAGTGGATGATATTAAACCAAGGCTTCTTGGCCATTTTGGAACAACTCCAGGACTCAATTTTATCTATGTGCATCTCAATCGGATCATTCAGGGAAAAAACCTCAATATGATCAACATTACAGGACCTGGACACGGCGCTCCTGGAATATTGGCCAATACATATCTGGAAGGAACCTATAGCGAAATTTATCCTCATATTACAGAAAATGAGGAGGGAATGAAAAAGTTCTTTACTCAGTTTTCTTTTCCCGGAGGCATTCCAAGTCACACGGCCCCTCAAACTCCCGGATCGATCCATGAAGGGGGCGAGCTTGGGTATTCACTGGCTCATGCGTATGGCGCAGCTTTTGATAATCCCGATTTGATTGTGACATGCGTGGTTGGAGATGGAGAGGCGGAAACTGGGACACTTGCAACGAGTTGGCACTCAAATAAATTTCTTAATCCTGTCAAAGACGGCGCTGTCCTTCCGATTCTTCATTTGAATGGGTATAAAATTTCAGAACCTACAGTTCTTGCGCGCATTCCAGAAACTGAACTCGAGCAACTGTTTATGGGTTATGGCTACAAGCCTTATTTTGTTGAAGGAAACGACCCCATCCCAATGCACAAAAAAATGGCAGCTGTTCTCGATCAAATTTTCGATGAAATCAAGGGCATCCAAAAAGAGGCTCGAGAGAATGGGTTTCATACAAGACCTAGTTGGCCCATGATCATTCTCAAAACGCCCAAAGGTTGGACGTGTCCAAAATATGTGGATGGAGAACCTGTTGAAGGGACGTTCCGCGCTCACCAAGTCCCGGTGACAGATGTGCGGGAATCGCCGAATCACTTGAAGATTCTTGAAGAATGGTTAAAAAGTTATAAAGCCCATGAGCTTTTTGATAAAAATGGGACTCTGATTCCAGAACTTCGAAGCTTAGCGCCCCGCGGGAGTCTGAGACTAGGTGCGAATCCGAATGCAAATGGAGGATTATTGCTCCGCGATCTAAAAATGCCCGATTTTAGCAAAAATGCAGTTACTATAATAAAGCCTGGGGAAAAGATCGCTGAATCGACAAGAATCATGGGACAATTTTTGCGCGATATCATGAAAGCAAATTGGGAAGAGAACAACTTCCGAATCTTTGGCCCAGATGAGACAGCCTCGAATCGACTCACCTCACTGTTCGATATTACAGACAGAACATCCACAGCGGAAATTATTCCCATCGATTCCCATGTTTCACCAAGTGGAAGGGTCATGGAAGTTTTAAGTGAGAACCTTTGCCAAGGTTGGCTAGAGGGATATTTATTAACCGGACGACATGGCCTTTTTTCTTGTTACGAAGCTTTTGTCCACATTGTCGACTCCATGTTTAACCAGCACGCAAAATGGCTTGAAAGCTCTAATGCTCTTCCTTGGCGAAAACCCATAGCTTCGCTCACTTACCTCCTCACATCACACGTGTGGAGACAAGACCACAATGGATTTAGCCATCAAGATCCGGGATTTATCGATGTTGTGATGAATAAAAAACCAACCGTTGTCCGAGTCTATCTTCCTCCCGATGCAAATACCCTTCTCTCTGTCACCGATCACTGTTTAAGAAGTCGTAACTACATCAATGTCATTGTTGCAGGTAAACAACCAGAATACCAGTGGCTGGATCTCAAAAGCGCAATCAGTCATTGCAAAAAAGGGTTAGGAATCTGGAAATGGGCAAGCCATAACCAAGGTAAAAATCCAGATGTTGTGATCGTGAGCGCTGGTGACATTCCCACACTTGAAGCGCTCGCTGCCGTGCAAATTATCAGAGAACATCTTCCAAAATTAAAAGTGCGCTTTGTCAATGTTGTGAACTTAATGACACTCCATTCACATCGTGATCATCCCCACGGCATCTCCAATGCTGAATATGACAAAATTTTTACCAAAAATCGACATATTATCTTTGTCTATCATGGCTATCCCACTTTAATCCATCGACTTACGTACAAGCGCAACAACCATCATATCCATGTTAAAGGTTTCATGGAAGAAGGGACCACAACAACGCCATTTGATATGTGTGTACTGAATGGGATCGATCGCTTTCACATCGTTCTCACCATCATTGAAAAAATGCGCATCCGGGGACCACAATCGAAAAAGCTACAAGCACATCTATTCAAAAAGCTACGCGATCATAAAAAATACATCATGAAACATGGTGAAGATATGCCCGAAATTCGAAATTGGAAATGGCAAAATTTATCGTCTGTTTGATGGAAGAGCTCCGTAAAATTTAAGCAATTTGGCAATTGATTCGTATTTTTTCAATTCTGCTGTATCTAAAGGACTCATTCCATCGAGATCTCGAATATTTGGATTCGCACCTGCTTTTAATAAATTCTCGCAGATTTCATATGATTGCATTTTCACACTCAAATGCAAAGGCGTTTCTCCAGTTGTAAATGGTCGATCTAATACAGCGATTTCTCTTCCTACAAAAACCATCAAACGATGTTTTATCTGATGAATAGAATAGGCCACCACTCGAGATAAAAAAACCATAATGATGGCCCTTTATTCAACTACTTCTTTTTCTTCTCAGCTTTTTCTTTCTTCTTTTCTTTAGCTGTTTTTAACGGCTTTTTTCTCTCTTCTTTTTTAACGTTTCTTTCTTTACTCATGATTTATCCTTTTAACATATGATCCATTGAATAAAAGTAGGAGAAGAGAAATCGGGAAAAAAATGATCGCCCAAAAATAGAGCCAAAAACGATTTCCATAATATCTCATACTGAATACACTCCGTTTATAGACCCATCCCATATTCGTAAACAAGAGGACAAGTCCGATAGGAAAAAAAATGATGATCCAAAAGATAAGCCAAAACTTAGAGTGTGAATATTGAATGCGAAAATGTTCTGTTTGCATATATATAACAGATTAGTCAAAAAGACAATAAATTGACTATAAGAAAATTGGTTTTGTGTGAATCATTCAAGACTGGATATGGACTGGCGCGCTTGGGCAAAAGCAAGAGATCGAGGATTACTCTGCAGCATCAATCCCGATGCACATAGCATAGAAGAGCTGCATGATATCCATTTTAGAATCAATATCGACCGCAAAGGCTGGCTTGAAAAAAAAGATGTCATCAATACAAAAACACTTTCCCAAATGAGAAATTTTTTACGATGGAGGGCCCTTCATTAGGGGATGTTCTCTGAGTTCAGTTATTTCTGTACACATTGTCAAAAATGAGTCGATTTGGCATCTTATCTGCATGCTTAAAAAAATTTATATCTTTCTGACAGTCCTTAATTTTGCTTATGGATACACTCCTGTTCAAATGTGTGAACAGCCACGTATTTATCTATTAAAAGACTTCCTGACAAACAAAGAATGCGATCATATTATTCGAGTCTCTCGACCCAATATGATCCCATCCACGGTAGTGGATGAAAAAAATCGAGGAGAAGTCTCTGATTATAGACGATCCAGCAGTGGATTTTTTATCCCTACAAATTGGGTCGATCCTATTTTGAAAGGAATTGAACAAAGAATTGCTTCCCTTACGGGCATTCCAGAAGAAAATGGAGAGAACTTACACATACTCCATTATGGAATTGGAGGAGAATATCAACCTCATTTTGATTACTTCAACGGTGCAACTCCCGGTGGTGCAGAATGTATGCGTCGCGGAGGACAGCGCGTGGCAACCG
>DAIDIM010000088.1 GCA_027459365.1 Chlamydiota bacterium | reverse complement strand
TTTGCGTTAAAAGAGGCAATCCAAAGCTTTGTATTCCAAATCCTCTTTGAAGAATGTTGCACATGGCATTAAAAGGGGTTTGGACGTGATAATCCAAAGATTTCCCGAGTAAATGATCCATGCTCTTCATCAAAATAGTCTCGATCGTATTGGCATACAAAGAAGACATGACGTGAGAGCGGACTGTCGGCAATATTTGCGATAAGGCAGAAGCACCCACAAACAATGTCATTAAGGTTGTTTTTGACATCTCCCACCCGGCTAATTGTGTGACAGAATGCGTATTTGTGAGACTTTGCACAAGTTGCCCTAACAAAAAGGGAGAAAGAAAATTGACTCCCATCTGTATAATTGTAAGAGATGTTGTAGCAATAATAGCGGGAATATTCTCTGGTGCGAAAAGAATTTTTCCAAAATCGGTTATAATTCGTTGAGTTGAGATCGGAGGAAGCGGATTCGTAGCAACGACAGGAATGTGTACGTGTAGATCTGAAGTGCTTTCTTCTACTACTACTTCTTCTTCAGAAGTAGATAAAGGCGATGAGCACAAAAGAGAAGAAACTTCGTCGATAGACATGTTTGTATTTCCTGTTATTTGGATGTGAGCTAAGATTATACAGTAACTTCCTAAAAAATCAAAGACGATTTAATTTAAAAACATTTTTATTTTATTGTTTATTTTAGAAATATAATGCCGATGATAGATCGAAATTCAGATTATTATGAGTTTGTTAAATTTATTAATTCTTAAATTTCAAATCGCTTAATACAGGGCGGTGATCGGAGGGGTAAAGCTCTTTTTGGAAGAAGTTGTCCCAGACGCGATCGTCGATGATGCCCTGTTGTAAGACTTCTAGTGAGTCATGTGTAAAGATGAAGTCGTACTTGGAATAACCGTTTCGCTGTTTGTATGTATCATAGTCCCATCCAATCCAACTGCCTGGCACGCCAAAGATCCTGCCTGCGACCGTTGCAGAATCTTTGATTGAGCCCGAGCGAGTGCATAAAAGTTGATATAATTCGGCACCTTTGCTTTGAGGAAAACAATTGAAATCGCCCGTCACAATCGCTGGCGCATCTAACCGATCAGCTAAATCCATCACGATTTTTGCACTTTCTTGACGAGCCTTCCCTCCAATATGGTCAAAATGGGTCGTCATAAACCAGAATTCATTTCCATTGATTCGGTTTTTAAATTTCGCATAAATCACATAACGCTCGTAGCTAGATCCATCCCAAGCGGGCTTCTCAGAAGGCTGCTGCGTCTCATTAAGCCATACCGTGTGTAGATCTGAAATCAAGAGAATTTTTTGTGAGTTATAGACAATCCCAAGCCCTGATTCTATCGGGTTCCTTGAAGGATACTTGCCAAGCATTTTATAAGGCAGACTGAATGGGTCTTTTTGGAGCGACTCCATCTGAAACAGGGAAACTTCCTGCAAGCCAATGATATCGGGCTGATACTGCTCAATAATCATACGGATTTTGGGAAGACGATACCTCCAAGCATTTTCCGTCGCATCATCCTCGGTGGATGGAGCCATCCGAATGTTGTAACTCATGGTTCGAATCGCATTTGGATTGCTGAGGTGAGCAACCTCCTGCTTGACAATCAGCTTGGAACTCGTTTCAGACATGAAAAGGAATCATCTCTTGTTTTAATCTACTGATGAGGGTCGATTTTTCAACCCCCGATGGTCCAACGAGTACAAAAATTGCCGCATGAATCTCTTTCATATGGAGGAGCAATTATTTCTTTTTTAAAATCAGATAATGCATTCCCAGAACAGTCCAAGCATTTTCGTCGTCCAAGTATTCTCTTATTTCATCATATGCTTTACTCATATCTACTTTGACTTGATAAGTCCTGTGTACTAAAGTCAAAAACAAAAGATTGTGATTAGAATAGCGTTTTCGAGCTTGTTCTCCTTCTAAACGGAGAACTTCATCCAGAACATTTCCCGTTGCATCCAAGTTGCTATAGACCACTTCATACAACCCACTGAGTTGAGATTGATGACTTTCTAACATTTGCAATATTTCAAGAGTGATTTTGCGATTTCCTACTCCATGATTACGTTGAGATTCAGCAACGAGTTCCAAAGCTTCGTCTATTGCAGTAATAGGATGCGAGGTTTTCTTAGCTCCATCACAGGAATCGATTATAAATACATGCCCATTTGACGGAAGATAATGCCAGGTATTTTGCAAGGCTAACAATGGATTTTTAAGATGCTGTAAAGTTAAGCGAAATAACACAGATTCGGCAGAATGAAACAATTGCTCATTGAGAATTTCAGCATCGCCTTCTTGAAAGACTACCCTGTCTCTTGCATAACGCTCATTTGCCTGTTTTACTGACAAAGGAAGCTTTTCTATTCCGTAAAACGATTTTTCATGAAATTTGTCTGCGAGCTTAGAAAGATATGCCCCGTTTCCACTTTCAATTTCTAGGATGTTTTTCGCCTCTCTCCACGAGTCTTGGCTTGCTATCCATTGAAATTCGGGCTCAAAAAAAAGTTCAGCTTGTCCCTCGAGAAAGACATCCCACAATTCTTCATTGGTAGCTTTTTCCAATCGTTCTAAACATATTTCTTTATCGTATTTGAGAAGATCTTTTAACGACACTTCTGCTGTCAAGGAGGATATCGAGAGGGTTAAAAAACAAAGAAGCCCCATTAATCTATTCATGTACATCTCATATGTAAAATTTTAAAAAGTGATAGTTTCCCTAAATGATACACAAATTGCTAAGGAAACTCAACAAAAGCCCAAGTCAATGCTGAAGCATGTGGTAGATGTTTACCGTTCCTTTGAGGGAGGAAAGATGTTACCCGTAAAACTTTTCAATAGAAAAATTTTTATGGGTTTCCTATGATTGCGACATTCGTAAATGTGATGGTCTATGCCGACGATTTCTGAATTCTTTGGTATTGTGATACTTATGTATTTCAACGATCATGCACCACCTCATTTTCATGCCAAATATCAAAACGATGAGGCCTTGATTCAGATTTCTCCTTTAGCTATGTTGAAGGGAAATTTGCCTCCAAGAGCGTTAAGCCTTGTAGTAGAATGGGCTCAAATCCATCAGAAAGAGTTACTGGAGGTTTGGAATAATGCTGAAAACAACAAAAAGCTACACAAAATACCGCCTCTCCAATAAATGGAGAGATATGGACTTCAAGAGAGCTAAAATAATCGCCTGCAAACCTTTGCCTCATTATCGGGTGTGGATTCAATTCGACGATGGATTAGAGGGCAAAGTCGATTTAAGCTACCTAGTGGGGAAGGGTGTCTTCGAAGCTTGGAACTCTATTGAATTCTTCAATCAGGTACGAGTTGATCCCGTAAGCGATACACTAGCTTGGGGAGAGGACATCGATCTGGATCCTTATGTCTTGCGAGAAAAGTTAACCAATGGTCGACCCACGTAATTTCGAGGAAGTATCAAACCTTTCAATTTCTGATTCAAGCGTTTCCTAATGACTCGAGAAATTTGCGGTTAAACTGATAAATCCTTGCTCCTTTGGATTCCCAAATTCCTCGCTTTACTGTGAACCCAATCGTGGCAATTGCTCTGCTTAAACGCAAAAGCTGTATGATGCGTTGGTAATGAGGAACTTTCCTAATGCTCGCATATCCTGATAAAAAAGCATTTTTATAAGCTGGGTTGGTAGACCATTCACTGAATTCCAGAGGGCAAAAATCCTCTTCAGCAAATCCTCCACGGGCTGAAGACCAGTCGATAATGCCTTGTATTTTACCTTCGTGAAGGATGAGATTACCAGGTCGAAAATCACGGTGTATGATACATGGACCGTCTACTGAACTTAAAAGATCAATATGTTGATCGTAATATTGTCGGCATTTTTCAAGCAAAGCGGCAGGTAAATGATCTCTACACTCGTCAAGGCCCTCTTCAAACTTCAGGGTAAAATGAACACGAGGGTCAGCGCTTAAGTGATCTGGTTGTATGAGATCACCGTAGCCTTGGACACGCTCAAGGTGAATACGTGCGAGAAGAGAACCAATTTCATAGGCAAGTTTGTCATTAAGATCTTCTGTCTTAAGCAGATTACCTGGAAAAACATTCCATGAGAATAGCTCCATGAACGTCTATATCTGGCGGGACAAATTGAATAACTTGGGGTACTGGTAACGTACCAGCAAAGAATTGTAGAAAATACAACTCTCTCAAATAATCATTCGGACGTTCACATATCTTTAAGATGAGTTGTGTGCCATCGGATTGTGTAATCTTATAGACGATCGCAACCATTGCATCCTCATGGTCGATGCGTGAAAAGGTTGCATTTTGAAGATCAAGGCGTTGTTGGTAGCTTAAGAACTTTACGGGTTTCAATGTCTTGCTTCCCTAAAAATTTTAGCCATGGAATTTTTTCCTCAGAGTTTTCATGAGCCAAAGGATAAGATCGTCGTCTAATGGGTAAGTTTGTCCAGGAACAGTGGGTTGACCTTTATAAGTAATGCCATTGCCATCAGGAACATATCCCAATTGGAAGTAAAGCTTTTGCGCTGGTCCATAGTCTCTATATAATCCGACCCCAATTCCAATTTGCTGATAACCTTCTTGGCTTGCAAGTTTTTCGAGCCATTCGATTAAAGCAGTTCCAAGACCGTGCCTTCGGTGATCTTCATCAATCCAGATGGCATTGATTTCTGGGATATTCTTGTCTGCAAAGAAGGGAGATTCTGGTTTTCGTAGTAAGCTGCCATAGCCAAGAATTTCATTGTCCTTTTCTATCACTGCAACTGTGCGGATATTATCTTGCTGCTCACGATAATACGTGTCCCAAAGGACTTTAGTTTTCTCTGGGGTAGACCAAGGAAAAGAATATCGGCTGACTATTTTTGCAAGATCATTCGCATTCATAGGCCGTATTTGCAGAGGTTCTTTTTTCATGCTAAGAAACCCAATTTTCGTTTGTCAGAGAACTTAGGATATGATCTTCCCATCTCCCGTTAATAAGTAGGTATTTTTTGGCGCATCCTTCTACTACGAATCCAAGCTTGTGGAGTAATCGAGCACTTCTTTCATTTGATGGCATATAATTAGCCATTATTCGATGGAGTTTTTGCTTTTCAAACATGTAGTCAATAGCTTTTGCTACGGCTTCTGACATAAGCCCTTTTCCTTCAAGGGTTGTATCGATCAGATATCCCAAATAACAGGCTTGAAACGGCCCCCGAAAAATTTGAGAAAAATTACAGAAACCAATTATTTCATTTTTAGGGTCTTCTTTCAGGAATAATAAAAATCGAACCGATCTACCGGGCGCATTCCCATTTTCTGGGTATCGCTGTAAATTAAAAATTTTGTTTAAAAAAAGTGCCTAAAGCACTGATACTCTTTGAATGACCAAACCCAAAGAGGACACATGCGCATAGGCACAGATCAAGATTCTAAAGACAT
>DAIDIM010000084.1 GCA_027459365.1 Chlamydiota bacterium | reverse complement strand
CTTGCGTTGATCTGTCATACAGCTACACCCTCGTTCTGCTTTTTGGTTAATAGACCCAACACGCGTGATCGCTGTCTTCGTGTCGCTTTTAATAGATGAGGTTTTTCGAGCTTTCGTTGCAGTGCTAATGTGTTGCGCAAGTCGAACACCTCACGTGCAAGCGTTTGGCTCATCTGTTGTAGCTCTACAATTGAGAGGTCTTTAAGTTCAGTTTTATTCTTCTTTGCCATAAATTCCCTCACACTGTTTCCAATCGATCGACAAATTTTGTTCGAATCGGCAATTTAGCAGCTGCGAGTTTCAATGCAGATTGCGCCTCTTGCCGAGTAACTCCGCTCACTTCAAACAGGATTCTTCCTGGTCGAATTGTTGCTACGTAATGATCGAATCCCCCCTTCCCTTTACCCATTCGTGTCTCTGCAGGTTTTTTTGTGATGGGCTTATCAGGAAAAATGCGAATCCACACTTGCCCTTTTCGGCTAAAAAATCTGGTAATCGCAACTCTGCATGCTTCAATTTGCTGCGCTGTCACCCAAGTTCGATCGAGGGCTTGCATACCAAAGTCTCCGAATTCGACGAAACTGCCGCTCTTCGAAAGACCCTTCATTTGGCCCTTCTGTTGTTTTCTAAATTTTGTTCTCTTTGGTCCAGTTGCCATAAATGTTTAACCCCAAGCTGCCGTAATCGGTTTTGCTTTCACGAGAACTTCATCCCCTTTATTGATCCACACTTTTACACCGATAGATCCATAAGTAGTCTCAGCTCTTCCATGAGCATAGTCAATATCAGCTCTCAATGTGTGCAATGGAATGCGTCCTTCTTTATAGCCTTCAACACGAGCAATCTCTGCTCCGCCGATACGACCTGAAATTTGGACTTTAATTCCAGCAGCCCCAGCTGCCATTGTGGTTTGGAGAGCTTTTTTTAAGACTCTTCTAAATGGGATTCTCCGCTCAAGTTGCTTCGCGATACCGTCAGCAACTAATTTTGCATCTAGGTCAGGTCTTTTGATTTCTTCAACTTCTACCCAAACCTCTTTACCTGTTAATTTTCGTAGATCATTTTTTAAGATGTCAATCTCAGCACCTTTTTTGCCAATTGCAAGACCTGGTCTTGCTGTTGCAATGGTGACCTCAATTTTTCCGCTCATTCTTCTGACGAGAAAGCGGGAAGCTCCTTGAGCTGCCGGCTTTGTCACTAAAAATTCACGAATTTTTTTATCTTCGCCAATGAGATCTCCAAATTCCTGCTTGTTAGCAAACCAAGTTGAGAGCCATTTTTTACGACGAACGAGTCTAAATCCTGTTGGTGATACTTTTTGTCCCATAATTCTTTAAACCGCCTCACTCTTTTCTACAACGATTGTAAAATGACTTGTTCTCTTATTCACTGGCACAGATGATCCTCGGCTTCGCGGTTTTGCGCGACGCAAAATAGGACCTGGATCGACTCGTACTTCCAAAACTTTCAATGCTTCACGTCTTGCATCAAGCTGCGTTTCTGCATTCGCAACAGCGCTATCCAATGTCTTCTTTAATAGACGCCCACCACGAATTTTCGAATAGAGAAGTTGCAAGCTTGCTTTTTCTACACTCAAGCCTCTAATTAAATCGGCCGCGTATCTCGCTTTTCGCGGAGAGATTCTTACATATTTTGTGATCGCCTTAGCGGTTTGCATATATCTTATCCTCCAGACGCAGGTGTTGCAGCAGCAGCGGCCGCTGTTTTCTTCGGATGGCCTTTAAATGTACGAGTTGGAGAAAATTCTCCCAAGCGATGTCCGACCATATTTTCCGATACGTATACGGAAATAAACTTTTTTCCATTATGGACATCAAATGTACAACCGACCATGTCTGGAACAATCATCGAGCGCCGAGACCAAGTCTTAATCGTTTTTTTCGACCCTTCAGACACACTCTTCACAACTTTTTTCATCAAATGATGGTCAACAAATGGACCTTTTTTTAATGATCTTGCCATACCCCGTTTATCTCCGCTCTTTTACAATCCATTTTCTTGTTTTCTTCGGACTGCGAGTTCTAAATCCTTTTGCAAACTGCGCCCATGGAGATTGAGGATGATTTCCCTTACCACGTCCTTCACCACCACCATGGGGGTTATCGACCGGGTTCATCGCTATACCTCGTACTGTTGGCCGGATTCCCATCCAACGGCTTCGTCCTGCTTTGCCAATCACGCGAAGATTGTGCTCAGCATTGGAGACCGCGCCAAAAGTCGCTCTACAATTCTCATTGATCATTCGCACTTCGCCGGATGGCATACGAACCGTTGCAAACCCCTCAGCTCTTGCTAAAAGCTGACCAGAAAGTCCAGCGGATCGAACCAGTTTCGCACCTTTCCCAGGAATCAGTTCGATATTGTGAATCACCGATCCAAGCGGCATGAATTTGAGTCTCATGCAATTTCCAATTGAAAATGTTGGCTCATCGCTTGTCATCACAACATCGCCTACTTTAATTTTTTGAGGCGCGATAATGAACCTTTTTTCCCCGTCATTGTAGTGAAGGAGAGCAATCAATGCTGATCTGTTTGGATCATACTCGACAGAGGCCACTTTCGCTGGGATGTTTTCTTTATCTCTCTTAAAGTCAATGATTCGGAACTGTTTTTTATGACCGCCACCTTTATGACGACAAGTAATGTGTCCGCTATGGTTCCGTCCGTTGATTCGTCTTTTTGAGACAAGCAATGACTTCGGAATAGGCGCATCAGATGGATCTAACTCTGTGTGGACTGGAAGAACTAGCTTTCTTTGTCCAGGTGTGACGGGTCGAAATAACTTAGGCATACCTTACCTTCCTTACACTTGCTCTTCAATTTGATCGCCCGCTCGGAACGTAACAACTGCCTTTTTAAGACCTGCCGTCATTCCAGAGAATCCTCGGACACGGCGCTTTTTTGGCTTAATTGTAATCGTGTTCACGGAAACAACTTTTACTTTTTTTTCAGAGTATATCTGTTCTATTGCCCAAGCGATTTGTGCTTTATTGGCTTTTTTGTGAACATTAAAAACAGCTTTTGGAGAGTCACAACGACTTACACTCACATTGCTCTTTGCATGTTGCAAATTTTCGAGCATTCTGCTTTTTTCTGTCAGACGACGGCTTTTAATGATGTCATACGGTGTCATAATTTACCCTAAAATCGCTAAAAATTCATCCAGAGCTGATTCTAACACAATCAGATCTTGTGCTAAGGCTAATGAATATCCGTTCATTTGCGGCACAAGTGAATACTCTTTCTTTGGAATATTGCGCATACTTTTCATCAAGTTGACATTTCTATTTCCCATCTCATTGCTCGCCGCTTTGCTTTCACCGAGGACTAAAACACGGCGATTTGCTTTGATTTGATCAAAGAAAAGGGCCATTGTCTTTGTTTTTGGAACAGAGATTTCTGCATTCGATAAAATATGCACTTTGTTATTTATAATTTTTTGAACAATCAATGAGCGAACTGCAGTTCTTCGCTCTTTCTTATTGATGCGCACATGCATGTCAAATTTTGGTCTTGGACCGAAAACAATCCCCCTGTACTCCTCAGGCGGAGAATTTAACGCGTTAGCTAGATCACCAAGCAAAATCACAGATTTAGACGGATTTTCGTTAGGT
>DAIDIM010000075.1 GCA_027459365.1 Chlamydiota bacterium | reverse complement strand
GAATAAAAATAATGCTGGCTTCAGCAGGTTTTTTAAAAATGATCTCGAGGACAACGATCGCTTCGAGCATCCATGGAATCGGAGCCCAGAATTTTTTTAAAAAAACAGAAAAAAAGTGTGGTTTGCTCTCAGGAATTGTGTTGGGCCCATATTTTTCTCGGCGGATGTTTGCTTCTTTTGAGGTGAGTCCAGTCATGAAATTTTTTTTCTGAAATTCCTGGATGAAGCGGTTTGTCGATTCGCTTATCGAAAAAAATCGTTCATCGTCTTTAATCTTTTCATTTTTTTAACAATTTGACATTTGTTGTGCAAAGGATATATCCATCTAAATTTTTACGTTCCTTAACCTGAGTGAATTAGCGATTGCAGAAACAGAACTAAAGGCCATTGCGACGCTTGCGAAAACAGGGCTGAGAAATATTCCAAAGAGAGGACAGAACCTTAATTGCGCAAGAGGTCTTCTATTTTTTTTTGACTTTTAAAAACTATAAACTTATGAGGAAGAAGAAAGATAGTCTGTTTTTCTTAATCTTTATTGCGATAATTGCAGATAGGTGATAGGAGAGTTTTTTGAATAGATATTACATAAGCATTGGACTTCTTTTTTTCGTTACGAGTTGCGCTAAGTTTGATTATCAGCCTTTAGTTTCGACTACATCTCTGGACAGTATCGAAAATCGATCTTTAAGTTCTTTTGAATTAAAAGAATATATAGAAGGTATTTTAGGAGAAATTGAGAATTGGCCTAAAAATAATTGGGATTTACAATATCTAATTCTCGCTGCTTATTATTTTCATCCCGATCTGGATGTAGCTCGTGCCAAATATTCTATTGCTGACGCGAGAATCATCACAGCTGGAATGCGACCTAATCCTACATTCTCGGTAAGTCCTAAATATGATTTTAACATGGGTTCTGCTTCTGGAAATACATCTCCTTGGTTAATTGATGCATCGATAAGCATTCCTATTGAAACAGCGAATAAGAGAGGTTATCGCATTGCTCAAGCAAAAAATTTATCTGAATCAGCTTATCATGACATTATGAGTGTTGCATGGAGTGTGAGAGGAAGGGTGAAATCAGCTCTTACAAATCTATATTCTTCACAAGAGAAAATGATTTTATTACAAGAGCAAATGAATAAAAGAAAAGAACTGATCAAGTTAAAAGAAAAACGATTATCTATAGGAGAAATTTCATTATCTGATTTAGTTCTTGAGCGTATTGCACTCAATCAAACAAATTTATTATTTCAAGATGCAAAGCTGCTATATGAGGATGCATTGATTGCTTTAGCGTCAAGCTTAGGTCTTACAGCAAACGCATTGAGAGATATTCAAATTGATTTTCAGATCGAAGAAGAGGGATTATCAAAATTCAATGATACAATTCTTAAAACTTTGCGTTATCAGGCCTTAACCAATCGTGCAGATCTGTTGTCCTCTTTAGCTGTTTACAAAGCAAGCCAATCTGCTTTGCAACTTGAAATAGCTAAACAATATCCTGATATAAATATAGGTCCTGGTTACAACTTTGAATTTGGAGATGCAGCATGGGGAATTGTATTTTCTGCAATCATGCCTATTTTTAATCAAAATGAGGGACCCATAGCCGAAGCTCGTGCGCGTCGAGAAGCTGCAGCAGCTCAATTTTTAGCTTTACAAACTAAAGTTTTAGGGGAAATCGATTCTGCAATTGTTAATTATCAAAACTCCTTACAAAAACAAGCTGTTGCAATTTCTCTTCTTCATGAGGAGCAAGATAAAATGCTCAGAGCTGAAGCGATGTTTCATGCAGGAGAGGAGGATCTCATAAATTTCACAAATATTCAATTAGAGTACAGCGCAACGAGACTCGGCTTTTTTGAATCGAATATGCAACTACAACAAGCATTGAATACGTTAGAAAGTTCTATCCAAGTTTCTCTAAACTTTTCAGAAGATGAGGTTCTGTGTCCGTTAGATTTTGCAATCCCTAAAAATAATTCAGGCATCAAAAAGGGAGATCGTCCATGAAAAAAATAATAGGGATTGTTATCGGTAGCATTATTTTTATTATCATAATACTTTTGTGGTTTTTTCACTATAGACCTAATGAGTCTCAAAAAAGCTTGCCCCCCTTTCAATCTTCAATAATAAAAAAAGAGCAAGCCATCTCGTTAGATAAAGCAAGACAGCTCAGTGGCGGTATTGTTACGGAATCTCTAAAGACGATAAAAATATTCGAGGAGTTTCAATCTTATGGAACCATTCTCCCATCACAAAACTTTGTGGATGACTATAACAAGTACATTTCTGCCCAAGAACAATTACTAAAAGCTCAAGCGAATTTAATGTTATCTCATAACGAATATAAACGCTTAAGTATTCTAAATAAAGAAGATCGCAATATTTCTGATAAAGCTCTACAGAAAGGTGAAGCTCTATGGCTTTCAGACGAAAGTAATGTGCGCATAGCTCAAGCTTCTTTGGAAACACAAAAAAATACGATGCAGCTCACTTGGGGGCCGATCATCACCGATTGGATCATGCAGCAGACTCCATCTTTTATTCGATTGATAGAGCAACAGGCCTATCTGATTCAGATTACTTTGCCCAGAAGAATACAGATGTCTATACCCCCTCAAACAGCCAGAATACAAACAAATAAAGGCTCTTTTATCACTGTCAATATTGTTTCGGCTTCTCCTTTGACTGATCCTCGTATTCAGGGGGTAAGCTATTTTTTCTTAGCTCCAGCAGTTGAATTGGGATTACTCCCTCCAGCTAATGTTCTGGCTTATTTACCTCAGGAATCAGTTATACAAGGCGTTGAGATTCCGACGACTGCTGTGGTTTGGTGGCAAGGCAAAGCATGGGTGTATTTAGAAATATCTAAAGGAACCTATGTGCGTCGAGAAATTGTTACTGACATTCCCACCTCAAATGGATGGTTGAATAAAAAAGGGTTTAACGAAGGTGATCTCATCGTGATTACTGGAGCGCAATTGCTTTTATCGCAAGAATTACGTAACCAATTGCAAGCAAGCGAGGAAGATTGATGAGAGGAAAAATCCTCAATTCCATTGTCAGTTTCTCCCTTCGCTTTCGAGGCATCATTCTTATTTTAGGATGCCTTTTGATAGGATACGGCCTTTATGTCTTCACTCAAGTCAAATACGACGTTTTTCCTGAATTTGCACCCCCACAAGTCAACATTCAGACAGAAACTCCAGGGCTTGCCCCAGAACAAGTAGAACTTCTTGTCACACAACCAATTGAAAATGTTATCAATGGTGTAACTGCTATCGAATCTCTTCGGTCCGCATCTATTCAAGGTCTTTCTTTCATCACTGTAAACTTTCAAGTTGGCAGTGATATTTTTCTCAATCGTCAACTTGTTGCTGAACGTTTAAGTCAAATCGCTGGAAGCTTGCCTCAAGGAGTGCATGCTCCTATTATGACTCCGTTGACTTCATCAACCAGCACAATATTAATCGCGGGACTCACATCTTCGAAATTATCTCTGATGGATCTCCATACATTAGCTGAATGGACGATAAAACCACGGCTTCTTTCTGTTCCTGGAGTTGCTAAAGTTACCATATTTGGAGGAGGTAAGCAACAATTGCAAATCCAATTCCTACCTGATCTTCTTGTGAAGTACAATTTAGGTATTGATGATGTTATTGCGGCAGCAACACACGCGACAGGAATTCGGGGAGCTGGCTTTATCGATACCCCCAATCAACGCATTACTTTACAAAGCGAGGGTCAGTCATTATTGCCTGAGTTGCTTGCAAAGACAGTCTTGATTCATCAAAATGGTGAGAATGTCACATTGGGTGATGTTGCCAAGGTTGTCGTAGCTCCCGAACCACCTATTGGGGCTGCAACTATCGGAGAGAAGCTTGGAATTCAACTAAATATCTCTGAGCAATATGGAGCAAATACATTAGAGGTAGCTCAGCGCGTTGATAAAGCCTTAAAGGAATTAGAGCCAACCATCCGATCACAAGGTGTTGAGCTAGTTCAGAATATCTATCGGCCTGCAAAATTTATTCAAGCAGCGACACATAATGTCCTGATTTCTTTACTTACAGGCGCAGTGCTGGTAGTTATTATTCTGCTGCTTTTCTTGTTTAATTTAAGAGTTGCAGCAATCTGCCTAACTGCAATTCCCCTTTCTCTTCTCACTGCAGTGATTACATTACAATTTTTTGGACAAAATCTCAACACGATGACATTGGGTGGTCTTGCTATTGCGATAGGTGTGATTGTCGATGATGCAGTAATTGATGTGGAAAATATTTTTCGGCGACTTCGTGAAAATCTTGAAAAGAAAAGACCCCTTTCGTCATTTCGCGTTGTGCTTGAAGCGTCAATAGAGGTGCGAAGCGCCATTGTATATGCTACTTTTGTGATAGCACTCGTATTTGTGCCTGTTCTTACCATTTCTGGTATTGCTGGACGTTTATTTTCACCGCTGGGAATTGCTTTTATTATAGCCATATTAGCCTCTCTTCTGGTTGCTTTGACGGTAACCCCAGCTCTGACATTTTTTATGCTCGTTCGTAAGTCTTTAAAAAAGGAGGAGCCTCCTGTTATTCATTGGCTAAAACAAAAATATTGCATTTTGCTTAATTACATAGAAAAGCATCGCTTGGGTACTTTGATTTGTGCAATGATTCTTTTTCTTGTCAGTATTGCTGTAATCCCATTTATCGGTGGTGAATTTTTGCCTGAACTAAAGGAAGGGCAATTCATTGTGCATATCACTACCATCCCCGGCACCTCTCTTCAGGAATCAACCCGTTTAGGTAACAATATTACAAAAGCTCTTTTGAAAATTCCTGTAATCGAGTCTGTATCTAATCGAGTGGGAAGAGCAGAACAGGGGGATGACATTTTAGGAACCCACTCTAGTGAACTTAATGTAGTTCTTAAATCTTCAACAAGCCAGGAGAATAAACTAGCTCTAACAAAAATCCGCGAGACATTAGCTTTATTTCCTGGAATCATTACTGCTATCAAGACACCTCTTACAGAACGGATTGAAGAGACCTTATCTGGATTTACGTCTTCCGTAGTGATTAATGTCTTTGGAAATGACCTTGATATGATTGATCAAAAAGCGAAAGCAATTACTCAAATCTTAAGTAAAATTCAAGGAGCTGTAGATATTCAAATCCAATCTCCAGCAGGCGCACCTAATCTGATGGTTCGAGCTCGAAAAGATGATCTTACGCGTTGGGGATTTACCCCAATCGAAGTACTCAATGCGATTCGCTCAGCTTATCAAGGACTCCAAGTGGGGCAAGTTTATGAGGGCAGTCGTGTTTTTGATGTTGTTGTCATTTTGGATTCTATGGAAAGAAAAAACATCATGCAAGTTAAAAAATTGTCTCTTCGTAATGCCATTGGAACTTATGTTCCTTTACAAGAACT
>DAIDIM010000025.1 GCA_027459365.1 Chlamydiota bacterium | reverse complement strand
GGATTGATAGCTCAGTGGATAGAGCACCCGCCTTCTAAGCGGGCGGTCGTAGGTTCGAGTCCTACTCAATCCGCATTTTTGGATAAATATGCTTCTTGGAGACTACTCTCTAAAAAAGAAAACTTTCTCGCTTGCGCCTGTATTAAAAAAACTTAAAAATTTAGGTGATGTTAGTGAGGGTAAAAAAAGAGATCAGGTCAATTACGCCCTTTTAGAGCTCATTCAGAGAGAAAAGACCCCTTGCTTTTTGCTTGCAGCGGTACTGGATTTCATCGAGCAAGTGGAAAAGGAGGGCATTCTTCCTCATTACACGTTCTCATCGTTTGAATTATGGCTCAATCAGTCAGATTTGAGCCAAGAACAAAATATGCTGGTGAGAGGGAAAATTGTTGGCAAGTTTGTTGACAGAAGCGATTACCAAGTATTTTTCCCAGTTGGGATGGGAAAGGTATTTGATGGAACCCATTTTGTCACGGCGCATAAATCTCCTGATTTAGATACCACGATCTCATCATTTTGGGGTTGGGTAGATGCTTTTGGAGCAAGGGTCGGTAGTGCTTTGCATGTTTGGAATCTTCCTGGAGGGCCCCCTTCCTCTCAGATTGAGATTCAATGGATTTTTGAAGATCTGTTTGGCAAGGCTGTTTTTACCCATCTTCCAAAGACCAGAAGTTCCCTGACTTTGACCGGTACAGATCTGATGACCCGATCTGGCATGGTACTTAAAAAATTGGAAGATACCATCTCTGATTCTGAACATGAAAGAGAGCATCATTCCATTGTTGTGACGGATGAAAATGGCTTTTTTTTAGGCGACTGGCGCGCATTTGATGTCGAGGAGGTGCGTCAGGTCATTATTTTATTAAGCGCATGTTTGCGTTGGTTTGAAAATCAATTCCAATTGCAGCTCATCTCTCTTTTTGCGAAGAGCAATTTAAGGTTTTCTGAGATTGAACAAGCCTGTATTCAGCTCTTTTCGATGCCTCTGGAGGAGTGTGAGCCATGCAAAGACTTTTCTCAAAAACAGAGGAAAGATATTGGGAAGTTCATTTCTAAAGTGTTGGGGATTGAAACAGAGTTAAATGTCACGTTTGAAAAGTTAGGGAATCATTTAGCAAGTCTTGCGAAGGCATCTTTTGTCGCAAATAAAGATTTTTATAAACAAATGAAACTTCTCTTTGATAAGAAAGGCAATTTAATTGAAAAGCGATCAGATATTTTCTCCTTTTTAGAGGTTGTTGTTAGAAAAAATCACATTGCGATTGTGGAAATAAGACAAAGGCTTGAACAGCTCGATATTGCAATGAAAACTAAACAGGAAGTGTTTGATCATTATCCAACTTTTGTCACAATGGATTCTGACGTTGATGAAATCCGTCAAAAAATGGGATCCTATGTCACGTTGACGGTAGCTCATCCAACCGATGGAAAAATGCTACCAGAGGGGATTATTCAAGCATCTACTTTAAGAAAAACGATTCTAGGCACCGTATCTTTGCGCGATTTTTGCAATCGAGAAGAGATGGGTATCCCAACCTATCTTGATGTGATCAGTGTCATTGACCATCATAAATCGAATCTCTATACGTTCGCTCCTCCCTTTGCCGTCATTTCTGATGCTCAATCGAGTAACACCTTAGTTGCAAGACAAGCATTTGAGCTCAATGATCAATATAGCCTTCGAGGCCAGACTGCAGCCTCCGTTAAAAAACAGATAGATTCGCTAACGAAGTCTGATCCACGTTCCAATCGCATCTTGCAGAGCTTGCTCAAAAAACAAAATCTGTGTGACAAAAAAACAGACTTTTTTATCTCAGTCGATCGTGAATATACCGAATATCTCCATTTTCTTTACGGAATCCTTGATGATACCGATTTATTGAGTAAAGTATCTGTTCTCGATGTGGAATGTGTTGTCATTCTTCTCAATCGTTTGAAGTCTTTGATGACAGGCAAGGAGGAGGAGTTCATAACGCTCGCTGATCTTCCAAAAGATCAAAATTTCCCCAAAAAAGCAGCGAAACGGATCTTACAAAACGAAGAGATGTATTCTCTTTACAATAAAGTGTATGCGCACCGAGAAAAAGAGGTAGCGCAGAACATTCTTCTTTGCCAAAAAGGGAAACCCTCTCAGTTCTTTGCAGATACGAAAGTACAAAACGGATGTTGTAGAATTGGACAAACTAAGATTTTTTCTCGCAATTTTCCATTATTTGTAAAAGCTGCCTCTGAGATTTCTCAAAACTTTCTTGAAAACGCAATGCGGATCAATCACGCACAACCACAAATCGACCTCTTTATCCATATGATTAGCACAGTGGCCAGTGCCGAGGAAGTGTGCAGTGGTCAATCCATTGATTATCCACATAAAGATGAAATGTGGATTTGGATTCCCGATCAAGAACTGGCAAGTGAACATTTAAAGCGATACTTAAACGCTTTCCAATTGTCACCTGGCCTAAAAGATAATCCGCTCGAGGTGGAGCTCGTCGGACCCAAATCCAAAGAGTTTCAAATCTATTTTAAAACCAGCTTTAAAGAAGTTCCAATCAAGCAAATGAAAGGGAAAAATTCCCTGATCATTCTCCGCTACAAAGCAGGCTCACTCAATTCTCGAAAAGCGATGGTATCTCCCTTTCTTCCAAGCCTTTAGGACTTGTCTCTTTATGGAAAGTTCAATGCAGGGTCAACATCTACCATTATACTTCCGCGAACAATATTTTTCGGGCAATTTATGTACATATTGACCCCCTTGGTTAGTTCTAGGTAGTTCCATTTTTTGCCTAAATAGGGCGT
>DAIDIM010000061.1 GCA_027459365.1 Chlamydiota bacterium | reverse complement strand
TACCCTTGCTCTTCAGTGACAAGTTTTGCTCCAGTTAAGATCGCCATATCTTCAAGTAACGCTTTACGCCTGTCACCAAATCCTGGCGCTTTGATGGCAGCAATTTTTAAAGTCCCGCGGAGTTTATTAACCACCAGCGTTGAAAGGGCATCTCCTTCAATATCATCTGCAATGATGACAAGAGAGCCTCCGGTTGTTGCAATATGTTGTAAAATCGGAAGAATTTCTTGAGCTGAGGTAATTTTTTTATCAGTGATGAGAATGAATGGGTTTTCAAACTCAACAGACATTTTCTCTTGATTTGTCGCAAAATAAGGGCTGACATAACCGCGATCGATTTGCATACCTTCAACCGTTTCAACAATCGTACCCGTTCCCTTCCCTTCTTCAATGGTGATGATTCCCTCTTTTCCCGACTTTTCAAAGCAAGAGCTAATGATTTTCCCAATTTCTTGGTTATTCGATGCGGAGATTGTGGCAATATTGCACGTATCTTGATTGTTTTTGATCGCTATCGATTCTTTTGTAATATATTTTAAAAGAGCATCGAGCGTCTTATCCATCCCCCTTTTTACAGATGTAGGGTTTGCTCCAGTTGTGATGTTTTTAACCCCTTCTTGTACAAGGGCGCGTAAGATTACAATGCCTGTCGTTGTTCCATCACCAGTCACCTCTTTGATTTTCGCTGCGACCTCTTTGCCCATTGAAGCGCCTAAATTGAGAAACGGATCTTTAATTTCGACATCTTTTGCAATACTTGCCCCATCGCTTGTGATTGTTGGAGAGCCATAGGCTGTTTGGAGGCCCACATTTTTCCCCGCAGGTCCAAGTGTAATGGATACAACATCTGCTAATGTATTGATCCCTTCACGAAGGGCATTTCTCGCATCTTCTTCAAAAATAATCTCTTTCACTGTCATATCGATCTCCTTGTCAACAACCCATTCTATCTAATTATTTAAATTTTTTAAAGACTGCATATAATTATATGCCTCCCGTTTAGGAATTTTTTTAAGGACAGCCGCCACCTTGATCGCCTCTTTCAAAGTAAGCCCATGCAATTCCTGCAGCATCCCAATCAACTCCTCGAGCGTAAGATTATCCAGAATTCCCCCTCCCGCAATCACAAGGACAATCTCACCCTTCGGCTCTTTTGCAAAATGTGCCAACAACTCTTTTGCCGTCCCCCGAAGACACTCCTCGTACGTCTTGGTCATTTCACGCGCGATCGCAACTCTCCGTTCAGCATCAAGCGCAACAATCTCTTGCAGTGTATCCCTGATCCTTGAAGGGCTCTCTAACGCAATGGTTGTCCCTGGATAAGACAAAGCCTGCACGATCGCTTTTTTCGTCCCATTCCTAGGAATAAAACCGATGTATTGGAAACGTGTCGTATCCATGCCAGACATAACCAATGCCTGTATAGGGCTACAGGGACCTGGAATCAATGTAAAAGGGATATTTTTCTCAACGCACTGTGCTACCAAAATATGGCCCGGATCGTTGATGCAAGGGGTTCCGGCATCGGAAATCAGAGCAATCTTCATCCCAGCCTCTAAATCGGCAAGAATGCCCTCTAAACTCTTTTTTTCATTAAATTTATGATAACTCAGGAGCTTTTTCTGAATCCCATACCGATCCAAAAGAATCGAGCTTCGGCGTGTATCTTCGCAAAAAATCAGATCACAGCTCTTCAAAGTATCTATTGCTCTTAGGCTGATATCTTCGAGGTTCCCAATGGGTGTGGAGACTAAATAAAGCATAAGAGAAGGTGTCTACAAAATAAGGGTTCGTCGAGTTTTTGGATTATTTTGGCCGATTTTCGGATTCAAAAATGGGGGGTCATATACGAAAGTGGATATTACCCCCCATTTTTGAACCGAAAATTCGGCTCAAAAGAACCGAAAAATCGACTGAACCTTACTTTGTAGACACCCTCTAAAGGTGGCACTCAGATTCGAACTGAGGATGGGGGCTTTGCAGGCCCCAGCCTTACCACTTGGCGATGCCACCAAAACGCATATTATGCATGAAAAAGAAAATGGGGTCAATTAATTTTCGGAAAAAGAACGGAAGTATAATGGTAGATGTTGACCCCCTAGACCTCGTAAAATCAGTTAAATTGAGGTGCTTTGGAGAAGTTCAACA
>DAIDIM010000047.1 GCA_027459365.1 Chlamydiota bacterium | reverse complement strand
CTTGCTGCTGCAGCCCTAGCTGCAAGTGGCGAAAAGGGGGCGAATCTATCAGCAAAGATGTTAAAAGAAAGCAAAGATCGGTATGTATTAGCCAATCTTGCAATAGGGCTTTTAGGTCAGAGACGTGATGTAGCAATGAGCGCCGATATTTTGTACGATTTTTTAAAGAATGAAAAGCGGATGTGGATGTGGGATTCGAAACCAAATCCGCTCTTTAAAATTTTAGCGCCAAGCCAGGTGCGACATGTGGATCATATTCCCAATTATCCAGAAGCTATGGATAACATCACTCGAATGAATCTTTTATCTCTCCTTGCTTTAGTTGATGATCCTCGGGCGCTTGATGCGCTAAAGAGCTTTTTAAAAAATAAGACCTGGGGAATCACCGGTGTTGCGGCGGCGATTGTTTTGCAAGAAGGGGATGAACCCTCTTTAGAAGTTGTGCGGCAGTTATTGGATGATCCAGATAGCGATGTCCGTTTGCAGGCCTGTTTTGTCCTTGCAATGCTTGGAAAAGATGAATCGGTCTTGCGAAATCTTGAGATTGCCTATCCTACAGCCGATCACGATCGGAAACTGCATATTTTAGAATCGATGGGACAAATAGGAAATGCCGAGGCATTTCCATTTTTGCTCAAGTGTTTTAAGGAGCCTTTTCCCATTTTACGCATAGCAGCAGCTGCCGCTTTAATCCAAAGCATCCATAGATGAAATTATTTCTCTTCTTTAGTATAGTCTGAATATGAAAGTAAAAAATTGCCCATGTCATAGCGGGAAAGCCTACGTTGCATGTTGTAAGCCTTTCCATAACGGCGAAAATCCAAGCAATGCCCTGCTGTTGATGCGCTCGCGATTTTCAGCTTTCGCATTATGCATACCCGATTATATCATTCATACAACGCATCCTGGAAGTCCAGAATACAGTAACGATCGGACTAAATGGAAACGCTCCATAAGCTCGTTTTCGCAAGAGACTAATTTTGAAGGGCTTGAGATTATTGATTTTCAAGAAAGGGGCAATGTCGCAGTTGTCACTTTTATTGCACACATTCTGCAAAAAAAGCGCGATGAGAGCTTCACGGAAAAAAGCTTTTTCGAGAAGATTCGAGGAAAATGGTATTACCGATCGGGACAGCTTTTGAAGGGGAGCGCGCCCAATTTGATGACAATCGGGCAAATGAGGCTTTTACCTTTAGCATATTACGGAAATCCGATCTTGCGCAAAGTGGCGGACACAGTGCCTGAGATTACCGATGCTGTTCGCAAGCTTGTTGGAGACATGATCGAAACGATGGATGCATGCGATGGAATTGGACTTGCAGCTCCCCAGGTCCACCACTCCATTCAGCTGTTTGTGATGCGTGCGCCCATCGAAAATGTGAAAGGGCTAGGCGTTGTAAAGGTGTTTATCAATCCAAAAGTCTCCGAACCAAGTGTTGAGAAGTGGACTGTCTCAGAAGGATGTTTATCCATTCCAGCAATCCATGCAGATGTTGCTCGCCCAAGCGAAATTACCATCGAATATACAAACTTGGATGGAAAACATGTCAAAGAGCGATGCTCAGATTGGGAAGCGCGTATCATTCAACACGAAAATGATCACCTCAATGGGGTATTGTTTATTGATTACTTGTCAGAGGAGAAGAGAGGAGAGCTAGAGCCACTGTTGAAAAGTATGGATAAGAGAATCCATGATGGTACTGAACTTTAGGCCTTATCTTTTCAAATCCTCAACATCGAAGCTTTCTAATCTCTTAATTTCTAACTGCGACTCTGCAAGTAAGATCTTTTTGTCCTCTACTTCGAGAAGATAGAGCATTGTTTTCGGACTGATCATTTTCTTTTCGATAATATGGATGGATGGGGCAACGCCTCCGCTTTGCAGTTTAAAGCGAATGAGTCTCTTAATCACCCAGTATGTTCCAATGAGGAGAATAATGAGGAGAAGGAAGGTGAACATCATCTTTGCAAAGGTGACCCCTAAATCTCCGGGTGTGGACTGTACTGTATCTAGGTCGAGAGCATCTGCAAATAACAACATGTGGATTAAAATAACATATTAAGTTCTTTATCGCAAAATAAAGTACGTTCTGATAATCAGAAGTTTAAAAATGAGGTTTTATGACACATAAAAAACGGAAGCGAGATCCGGATGATCCAAAGCCCTTAAATTTTGATCAGACAAGACCTGATGATCATCTAAAAAAACCGTTCATGACACCTAAAGATGCTCGCGGCGATGATCAAAATGAACAATATTACGACGAAGAAGAGGCGATGAGCCCTGAGGAAGTAAAAATAAGAAAACAAGAAAAAACGATGTGATCGAAAGCTGCTGAGACATCCGGAAAGGGCTAGTCATTTACTGCGAATTGCGCTATTATACCTACCCATGAAAGGTTGGATTGCTCTTGATATCGATGGCACGATCACTCAAGATAAATATAGTATCCCCAAAGAGGTAATCGATTTCTTGCATTGCTGTTATCACAGCGGTTGGAAGATTGTTTTTGCAACAGGTCGCGCATTCATTTTTGCAAAACAGGCAATTGAAAAGATCTCTTTCCCTTTTTTTATCATGCCGCAGAACGGTTCGGTTGCCATCCAAATGCCGGCACAAGATATTCTCTTTAAAAGGTATATGAGTCCTGCGGTCATTACCGATTTTGAAGAGATTTTTGAGGGGAGAAATTCACACTATTTGGTCTATTCAGGAGTCGAAAATGGGGATCGATGTTACTTTCAGCCAAATCGATTTTCCAAGACAGATCGTATATACCTTGAAGAAATACAAAAAAGGGAAAAAGAGGAGTGGGTGACAGGACCCATTGACTTTGAGATCCCACTCATTAAATGCTTTGGCAAGTTAGAAACGATGAAAAAAGTGAAAAAAGAACTATTAAAAAAAGGTCTTTTCGAGGCTACTTTAATTAGAGATCCTTTTCATAATTCTTATTATATGTTGCTAATCACCAATAAAAACACTTCCAAGGGTTCTAGCTTGCAAGAAATTATCTCACGCGTTGGTCGAGGGAAAATTGTAATTGCAGCCGGCGATGATGTGAATGATATTGAATTATTGCAAGTGGCGGATATACGAATTGCAATGCCACATGCGCCTGAAGAATTAAGAAAAATAGCCGATTTTATTGCCCCTCCATTATCTGAGATGGGCATTATTCAAGCTTTAAAGATTGTCATCGATGCGCGCGATAGATTTAGCAATACTTGCCGGTAGAAAACGTCAAAGCCCAAGAACGGGATTGGTTCACTATTATCCAGGACTTGAGGGTCCCTGTGATACCATTCCAATTTTTGAAAATTTCTGCTTTGCATTTGCACTATTTCGCTTAAAAACAGCAGAGGCAATTCATGAAGGCAAAGAGATCATTGAACGGCTCCTTGCGTTCCAGACGGAAGATGGAAATTTTCCAGTCTATCTTCACGATTACCCAAAAGCTTGGGATTTTCGGCTCGGGAAAAAGATTGCTCCAATCTTTACACATATACTGCGCGATTTTGGCACCGTTTTAAATCAGGCTTTTAAAGATAAATTGCTCTTTGCTCAAAATCGAATTCCAGAAGATAAAAAAGATGGGTTTGAAAAAGGGGGAGAATATCCCATACCTTATAATCGACAATTGCAGCTTGTTTTAGACAAAAATATTGTGCAAGAAGGTTTTGAGCCGCAGCCTTTGCCAATCGAATACATACTCGCTGAAAAAGATGGTTTTAGCAAACGTTTGCTCCACGATCACATCCATCAATTGCATTCTGCAGTTTTTTACCCCTTTACAACAACAATTGAAATCGATGCGCCGTATAGTTGGCACAATCAATGTCTCTATTGGAAAGGAGAAACTCTTCATAGCTTATATGGCCTACAAATTGGAGAGACTCTTTTCCACTTGCCTGCTGGCGTCGAAATTGGGCGTGATGATCTTTTCGAAATTCTGACCTATTGTGATATTTCTGCCGAAACAAAACTAACGATTAATGGACAAAGGGGAATGGTCTTTTCACTCGGGGATATTGTAGAAATTCACACACCTGCAATGAAGATCGCCCTTTGTTTTGAGTTAGTGGAGGGGACAGGTGATTTTTGTGGGCACATCTCTTTCGGGAATCGGCCAAATCAAATCGCCAATGTTGGCTCTCATCAATATGATGCATACGATTGGCAAATCGGCATAAGAACATTGCGGCGGACAGGTCCTTGCACAATTAAATGTGTCCTCGCGACACAAATCAAAGAATAGTTACCGGAGATAGGTTTCAGCGTGTCTTTATCGAAGCATCAAAAATAATTCTCGGTCTAGGTCTTTACGCTTTAATTCAGATATTTCTAAACGATAACTCACAGATGAAAAGCATTCATAACTGGCAAAAGCACAGATTCCAGCCATAAAGAAGTCAAAAAATCTATCTGATGGAACTTTTATCCCGTTTGCTAAGCCGGTACCTGCTATTAAAGTAAATATTCCTCCCACTGCGACACTTGCCACATTTAGCATCTTATCACAAGTTGGAACAGTTTGTTGCCTTTCTGTAAGCAATCGCTGTATTCTTAGAAAAGATGCTGGAATGTTTTCTACTTCATCTTGAAGAAGACCTCGTTCTCTCTCTTCTCTTGCGATAAGAACTGAGAAGTCATCTGCTTTTATCCTACAAGTAGGACAATTTGAAGCAAAAGCAAGCCAGGGATTAATGCAGTCACGATGAAATTGATGAAATACCTCTTTTGTGGCTTGATGTGAAAGTCCTGCTTGTCCCCTTTCAAAAGGCGCTTGACAAATCGCACATAGTTCATTCGAGGTTCTAAAGCTTACCGGATAAAAATTTGCTGAAGCACCCATATTATTTATATTCTCCAATTTTTAATACGTAATTAAATTAAATTTATTATGAAAAAACAGCTTTATCTAAATAACTTGTATTATATGTTGTTATAATAATATATTATAAATGATTTAATTGTTATTTAAAATATAAAGTATTTTTTATATATGATCAAAAAAATTAAATATCTGATTATTAATTACTTAGCAATTGCTTTACTATCGACTGCTAAGCCCATTGCGTGCATGCCGTTATCGACATAGAGGATGACTCCGTCGATTGCTGCAGCAAGTGGAGAAAGGAGGAAGGCTGCGGTAGCTCCGACGTCTTCTGCCTCGAGATCTCGAGTGAGGGGAGCGTTCGCTTTTGAATAGGCAATCATGTCGTCAATCATGCCGATTGCTTTTGCGGCTCGGCTACGGAGAGGACCTGCAGAGATCGTATTCACACGTATATTCCATTTACGTCCTGCTTCCCAAGCAAGTGTACGCGTATCACTTTCCAGGGCGGCTTTAGCAGAGCTCATTCCACCGCCGTAGC
>DAIDIM010000024.1 GCA_027459365.1 Chlamydiota bacterium | reverse complement strand
TCTTTTTCGGCCCCCAAGGCTTCGCTCACAGGTGAGGGGCCGAAAAAGAACACTTCGCCTGCCGCAGGCCCTGGGAAACATCAACTAATGGAGAACCCCTAACTGGCTAGAACGAATTTACACAAGATTATGGACTTGACTAATAAATTACACCCTCTGCAAAAGATTCCTCTTGCTAAATAATATATTTTTTTTTAAACAAAAGAAAAACTGAAAGGGAGTTTTAATATGGACTTACCCCCAATATCATCATCACCTGGTGATAAGCCGCCTCCTGATGTCGCACATATATTTACGGATCTAGTGGATCTAACGTACGCGCTATTAAATTGCTTCCGAAATTGCAAGAAAAAGATACTAATGTGATGAAAGAAATATCAGATAAAATCAATAAAGCAATAGAAAAGGCAAAGGAACTTGGCTCAAGCCCTGAACTTGGCAAAGTTTTGATAAATGAATTTAATAAATTAACAAAAGTTATTCAAGATTTTTCGGATAAGACCTGCCCAATTGATGATGTGAAGAATCAACTGATTAAAATCGAGCACATCTTGTACAAGTTCATATGATAAGATTGTGCTTATGGTTCAGAAAGAATCCTCCTTGACCCCAATCAACGATATCTGGTCAATAATGCATTATTTTTTAACAAAAGAAAACTAAAGGAGAGTTTAATATGGAAATCCCCCCAATATCACCTAGCGCTAAGCCATCACCACAGGATAATCCTCGTTCTGCAATACAAAATCTAATGGACAAGCTATTCCCTTTGCTTGTGAAGGTGCAAAAAGAAGAAAATGTTGATGAGAACTTAAAAAAAATATCAAATATTATCAATGAGGCAAAAGAAGAAGCAAAAGGTCTTGGTACAGGCTCTTCATTATATAAAAATGTGATCGAAAAGCTGGATAAATTAAAAATAACTATTCAAAATTTTTCGGACACCTTACCAATGCCCAATTTTTCTATTGTGAGTAATCCAGTGCAGGAAATCAAAGATCTTTTGAACACCCAATAACTCAATGGGACACATTTGTCCTTCTCAAAGGATGTGAAAGGGGTCTCTGCGAAGATGAGTCGCGACCCTTTTTTCACCTAACTTCTCTATGCTCATTGAACATTATCCCACTTGATCCTATACTCGATCAAAATTGTTGAGGATATTGTTTCATGGATTCAATGGCTTATTTAAAAGATTTTCGTGGAAGAATACAAAATAACGATTATCCCGGTTTTTTGAAGATTTGGGAAGAATACTGCTATGGCGACCAACCCGATGGCGAAGAGATGGTCGCCATCCTCGAAAGTGTAAAAAAATCTGAACTGGCTAAGCCCTTCGGCCTACAAGTAGAGCGGGGAATTCCTATTTGGCGATTATTGCCTGCAGGTGAGGCGTCGCATTCTGTTCTCAGATTGATCTTTGATTTGCAAACAACGAATAGTGAGCAGCTTGCTGATCTTGCAACGGAATATCTCAAAAACCGCTATCCAGACGATCCGTTGTTGAATGAGAAATTGCGACTTGTAGGCTTAAGAAATCGAGAAAAGTTCCAAGGTTGCATTCGCGATTATGAACTTCTTACCCATTTGAAAGAGGGGAACTTTGTTTTTCATTCAGCTGGATGGGGAACGGGGGAAATAACAAGTGTTTCTTTGGTGCGAGAAGAGGTCTCCTCAGAGTTTGAGCATGTATTAGGAGTGCAGACGCTATCGTTTGATAAAGCTTTTAAAACTTTAATTCCTTTAGAGATTACACATTTTTATGCGAGAAGATTTGGAAATCCGGATCTTCTTGAAAAAGAGGCAAGAGAAGCGCCTAATGATGTAATTCGAAAGCTTCTTCATGATTTAGGGCCTAAAAATGCGTCGGAAATCAAAGAAGAAATGATCGACTTGGTCATTCCGGCAGAAGAGTGGAATCGCTGGTGGCAAACGGCGCGCACAAAACTGAAAAAAGATACCAAAATTGAGTGTCCAAAAGATCTGAAAGACCCATTTCATTTAAGAGAGAAAGAGCTTCCTCACGAAATGGCTTTTCATCAAGCCCTAGAAGAAAATCCGGGAGTTCACTCAATAATTCAAATGGCCTATCCATTTTTGCGAGATTTTCCGGAAACTTTAAAAAATGGCGAGTTCAAGGGGTCGCTTGTCAATAAAATTAAAGAAATGCTCTCCCATGAACACATGAGTGATGCTCAAAGAATGAGCCTCCTTTTGTTGCTCTCGGATTTAGATGAGCCAAGCAGCGAAAAGACGATTCGAGAAATGCTAAAAGAGATGCCAAGAGTCGAGGATCTGGTGCGCGCGATTGAGATTGCATCGCATCAAAAGCGGATCCTTCAATTTGTTGCAGATATCCGAAAAGATTGGGCAGATATTTTCTTAGATCTATTACTTACGGTCGATCAAAATTCGATTCGAGATTATCTTGTCTCTGAATTAAATGGTTCTGAAACAAAAAGCGCATTAAAACAAAGAATTAATTCTCTTTTAGTTCATCCAATTTCGTATCCAGAAGTATTTATCTGGTATTTTCAAAAGATTATGGATAAGAAATCTAAACTTCCATTCAGCGATAAGGAGGGGAAAAATCTATTTTTTGAAGGGCTATTGATCTTGCTAGATCATTTAGAGCAAAGGCCGCAATGCAAAGACCAGGCAAAGAAAGTGTTGAATCTCATCACCGATGATCGCTATGCGATTGTGAGAGAAATCATGCAACAATCAAGCATTGAAGAGGTGAAGGAGTATCTCCTCTTGGCCTCCAAGTGTGGCTCTTTTACAGATCACGATATTAAAATTCTCCATTCACTTGCCGAAGTGGTTCATCCGTCGCTTACGCGTCTTCGCAAAGATAAAGATCAGGGTCCAACAGATGAAAATATCATTTGGACAACCCAAGAAGGATATCAAAAAGCACAAAGCCGAATTCAACAAATTGCAACAGTGGAAACAGTTCAGAACGCAAAAGAAATTGAGGCAGCACGAGCTTTAGGCGACCTTCGTGAAAATGCCGAATTTAAAGCAGCATTGGAAAGGAGAGATCGCCTGCAGTCTGAACTTAAATTCTTCTCCGATCAACTAGCACAAGCAAGGATCTTTACACCTGCCGATATTGTTCCGGATGAAGTGGGTATTGGATCGGTTGTTACCGTTCGCGATTCAAAAGGTGAACAGTTAAAGTTTACTTTTCTTGGACCTTGGGATGCAGATCCAGAGAAGAGAATTCTCTCTTTCCAATCAAAAATTGCGCAAGCAATGAAGGGGCGGACCATCGGAGAAAAGTTTACATTCCAAGGCGAAGAGTTTACAATTTTAGATATAGAAAGTTATTTTGATCTGAAGAATATATGAGTATACAAATCGTCATTGCAAGCCATAACATGCATAAAGTTCGTGAATTTAAAGCGATGCTGAAAGGCAATGCATCTCTCGATGTCTTAAGCTTAGCCAATTTCCCCGATTTTGTAGCGCTACCAGAAACTGGAAAAACCTTTGAAGAAAATGCGATATCTAAAGCAGTTCATGCTGCAAAAACCCTCCATTGTTTTGTTTTAGCTGATGATTCAGGGTTAATCGTCCCGGCGCTTTCGGGAGCGCCTGGAATTTACTCAGCACGCTTCGCAGGGCTACAGGCGACCGATTTCGAAAATCGAAAAAAGCTCCTTTCAGAAATGACAAATCTTGTCGATGAAGAGCGCAATGCCTATTATGAATGTTGCCTTGCCTTGGCTTCACCTGACGGACTGATCAAAACAGCAACGGGAACATGTGTTGGGACGATTG
>DAIDIM010000028.1 GCA_027459365.1 Chlamydiota bacterium | reverse complement strand
ATCATGGACCATAACTGCTTAAACATCAGTAGGATATAAATGTCTTTCCAGATGCATTGGATGAGAATGTATTTTGGGAAAATGGGGAGAAGAGTTGCTGCACCGAAATTGATGAGGATAATGGAGCAAGAGATGATCATCCACATTTTTAACGGGCGAATGGTGGGCAAGAATCGATTGTAAAGGTAGATCGCAAGGAAATTGACCGGGACGGTTGCAAGCCAAAGCCATGGAATCATTTTGGATGAAAAAGTGGTCAAAAAGAGAGCGTGGCTGGCAGGTCTTGTGATGGCATATTCCCCAGCGATGATAAAAGCTGCAATCATTGAGAGAAATGCGAAAATTTTTTCTTTTGGCGAAAGGGCGCGCAATACTGTGATCATACGTGCCACTTCTCGAGAAAGCGGACCAGTTGCATATCAAATGCAGGAGATATGTAAACCCAGTTGAATTTTTTGGCAGCAACGCGGAGCAAAAGATCAGAGCACTCTTTTGCCTTTTTGATGACCATGTGCCGTTTTGAAACGGGAAAGTTGAGTTTGTCAAGTGCCTGTTCTTCTTGAAATTCCCACTCTATATCGGCATCGGTGAGCTTGTGACTGATCTTAAATTCTAACAGATGCTTTTGTTCTAAATCATCGGGTAAAGCGATGGCTCTAAACCGATGCTGGCGACAAATGACACAATGGGCATCGATATGCCCAGGAGCTTTTGGATCTTTGGCGGCTTTTGTGAGCGCTGAAATGACGTCGGTATCGCTAACAGAGATATAATCCTCAACACTATCAAACATTTTTTTAAAATAGACTGCCAACATGTATCTGCGTAAATGGAAGTTATAGGCTTTTACGGAGGAATATTGATAAATGCGTCGATGCATGAAATGGCGGGCTAATAAAAGCGCTTCACAAGATTCAAGACCATTTTCATCGATGCCTAATAAAAATTCATCCCCTCCCCGCTCTGGGCTGGGTAAAATTCGGAGAGTTTCAATCAGTTGATGATAGTCAAAAAGGCCGTAGGCGACCCCTGTGCTTTTCGCGTCCCTTAGTAAATAGTCGATTCGATCGGCTCCAAAAAAATCACCGGTGATGATCTCAGAGACAATCCGCTCCCAGGGAGAGAATGGAGTTCCAACAAGCTCTTTCCACTTTGTTTCTCCAATCGCAATTTTCTTGATATCTTCAATGATATTTCTCTCAGCAAGATCTTCTAAATAGGCAGGTGATCCTTTTAATTTATCCCAAATAGGTTTTAGCTGGGGGCTATCGATGATTTTCAAAGTCCATTTTTCATGTCCCGCACTGCCTAATAGGACTTTTTCTGCGACATGGGAAAAAGGCAAATGGCCCAGATCGTGACAAAGTGAGGCCATTCGGATGACCCGCTTCCAATAAAGATAGTCAGCCGACCCTTTTCTCGGTACAAAATGGAAGACATCCGGTCGGACAGACTTACAAATCTTAGCGAACATAAGGGTTGCTAAGTGCATGACACCTAAAGAGTGTTCGAATCGGGTGTGGGTCGCTCCAGGGTAAACGAGATAGGCGATTCCCAATTGATGGATATAATGGAGTCTTTGAAAAGCGAAAGTGTCGATTAACTCTTTTTCAAATTCATCAAATGGGATGAATCCATGGACGGAATCATAAATTTTTTTATCAGAGTAAAGGAAATCCTTGACCATAGGTACTTAACTCTTATTATTCCCGATCTACCCATTCAGGAGCAAGCCTTATACCGACAATAGGGGCCCAAAAATAGAGTTCTACGAGTACAAACCACTTCCCAATCCTGAGAGGAGGCGGCTATGCGCGAGCACTCTTGCTCACTTTTCATGAGATGTTCCATATTTCGGCCTGAAATATAGATATCTCTAAAACTAAGAGAGGCAATCGCGCCGAAAGTAGCAATGAAACGAACAACTCTTTGGCGAATAGGGATTTGATCTTCGGGGCTTCTCTTAAAAGTCATATCGCAGTATGGTGTCCTTATAAAGTTTTCTGACTTCATGGTCTCCTCTTTGACTTGTACAAATTGCCAAATGAGCCATGAAGTCTTTTTGTTTCAACTAGTTATTTAAAAATTTAAATAAATATAATGACGTTAAATAGGAAGAACCAAATTTTACGTTGTTCAACAGATTTATAAAAGATTTTGTTCTAAAAAGTCGATTGTCCTATGAGCTGATCGTTACCCACAAGTCTAAAATTTAGTATCCTGTTTCGTTTTTCAAAAGGAGCAGGTATCATGAATTACCAATGGATCCGCCAACAATTTTCTAACGTCAATATGAAAGACGCCCGTCTACAGAAGAGGGCTGTTCAGATCGCGCAGGGCTGCGCAGAACATCCTGACAAATCACTGCCTGATCGCTTTGATGATTGGGCGGGAGTAAAAGCGTCGTATCGTTTTTTTAGTAACCCCA
>DAIDIM010000023.1 GCA_027459365.1 Chlamydiota bacterium | reverse complement strand
TCTTTTTCGGCCCCCAAGGCTTCGCTCACAGGTGAGGGGCCGAAAAAGAACACTTCGCCTGCCGCAGGCCCTGGGAAACATCAACTAATGGAGAACCCCTAACTGGCTAGAACGAATTTACACAAGATTATGGACTTGACTTCTCTGCCTGAGATTTTTCAAGGAGTCTTAACTTTTATTCTGCGTAATTTAAGAAAGATACAAGGTGAAAAAAGTGTTAATTCTGTGGGAGAGCCTGAGATTCCCCAAAACGTCTTTGAAGAACTTCTTGTCAATGCACTCATTCATCGTGATTATTTTATTTGCGCCCCTGTTAGAATCTTCATTTTTGATGATCGTATTGAAATTATTAGTCCTGGCAACCTACCTGATCATCTTACTATAGAAAAAATCAGAGTGGGAAATTCCATTCAACGAAATCCTATTTTAACTTCGTTTATCGCCAAGGGGCTTATGCCCTATCGAGGATTAGGCACAGGCATTCGTCGAGCCTTGGAAGATTGGAAAAAAATCAAATTTATTGATGACCGATCAGGATGTCATTTTACAGCTATAGTGGAGAGGGTAAAGCTTCATAAAAATAATGATACTGTAAATGATACTGTAAATGACCTTCAAACTAAAATCGTAGCTGCGATCAGAAAGAATTCCAAGATCTCATATAAGAATTTGGCAGATCAATTTGGCTTAAGTCGCATTACAATCAGCAGACACATTCAACAGCTTAAAGTTCAAAAAGTAATAAAACGTATCGGATCTGACAAAAAGGGGCACTGGGAAGTGGTTTTTGTCGAATCAAAGTGATCCTGTAAAATTGCCTTCAAATCTAGACTGATAGCCGTGCTGTAAATTTACTTTCTGGCTCTTAACGCATTGAGGATGAAAGAACCTCGATTAAAAAGACCGGAAAACTCCTCATCGCACACGAAGCGGCTCGCAATTGTGGTTTTGGTGCAGAACTTGCCGCGCGTGCATCAGAAAAGGCATTCCATTATTTGGATGTTCCTATCCAATCCAATCCCAACTGTTAGAATATTAACCACCCGAGCGGGTGGTTAAAAAATTTATAGAAAGCTGATGAACTAATTCTCCTGCCATACCCGTTATAGACTAATGCAATCTCTACCTTGTAATTTTGACCTGTGGTAACGCTTTTTTTTATTTTCTTCTTAATTTCTTTATATTCAGTTAGTTGAGTCGTGTTTAATGTGCTACTTTTGTAATCCTTAAAACTGGCACGTTAAACATATTTAATTTCTCGCTCTTAAGGCATTCAAGATCACAGATACATCGATGAGTTCTTGTAGCATTGCACCAATGGGTGGGGGAATCACTCCAAAAATGGCGATGCACATGAGGATAAAACTGAGTCCGATTCCGATAAAAATGCTCTGTTTTGCGATGACGAGCATATGTTTGCCAATGACGATCACTTCAGCTACCTTTGAGATATCGTCATCAAGGAGGACGATATCTGCCGATTCTGCAGAAATTGCCGTTCCATGAGCGCCCATGGCAATGCCAACGGTGGCGGTTGCGAGTGCTGGCGCATCGTTGATCCCATCTCCAACCATTGTGACGTGAGAAAATTTGGTTTTATATTCAGCTACCCGATTTGCTTTTTGTTCGGGGAGGATTTCTGCTTCGACGTGTTGGATGCCCACTTTTGCTGCAATATTGCGTGCATTTTTCTCATGATCTCCTGTTAACATAATGGTTTCTTGAACTCCTAGGTCGGACAATTTTTTCATTAAAGCAGGAGCCTCTTTTCGAATTTGATCGCTAAGTACGATAAAACCGACACATTTTTGATTGATACTTACGAATATCTGGAAACCTTCATCATCAAGCGTGATCTTTCCCAATCGCTTTTCAGTAAATGCTTTGGATCCAACAAGAATTTGTTGATGATCGACAACTCCCATGATTCCTTGACCTGAGAATTCTTGAAACTCTTTTGCCAATTCAAGTGTCAGATTTTCAAGTCTTGCTTTTTTAACAATGGCCGTCGCAATCGAATGGGAGGAAAATTGTTCGAGAGTTGCAGCATATTTGATGATCTCGTTTTCAGAGTATGGACCAAATGAGACGACTTTTTCGACAATGGGAGTTCCATAGGTAAGCGTTCCTGTTTTGTCAAAGAAAACAATCTCAGTTGATGCAACTTGCTCAATGGAAGCGCCCCCTTTGATGATGATATTGGAATCGGCCGCCTTGTTGATTCCGCAGATGACAGCTAAGGGCGTTGCGAGAATGAGGGGACAGGGCGTTGCGACAACGAGAACTGCGAGAAATGTGCTCATTTCGTGTGTGAGAAATAGGCCAATCAATGCCATCAATATGGCAAGAGGTGTGAAAAAAATCGCATATCGGTCGGCAAGTCTTTGGATGGGTGCTTTTTCTTGCTGCGCAATTTTGACCATTTTCACAATTTTTGCATATTGACTTTCGTGACTTAATTTATCTGCACGAATTGTGATGACTCCGTTTTTGGAAACGCTTCCGCTGAATACATGATCGTTCACTGTTTTATTGCTGCTGAGCGGCTCACCAGTGATTGCTGACTCATCAATTTCGGCAGTCCCTTCTGCAATCGTTCCATCTACGGGAACTAAGTCTCCTGGGCGAATGAGCAATAGATCATTGATTTGTACATCTTCTACAGCAATTTCCTCAATGCGATCTCCTTTTTTTCTTCGGGCCCTTTTAGGCGCTCTTTGCAGTAAAGAGGTCAAGGACGATGAGGCGCGCCTCATCCCGTAATTTTCAATCGCCTCGCCTCCCGATTGCATGATCACAACAATGACCCCTGCAAAGGGTTGCCCAGAGACAATCGCTGTTACAATAGCAAGCATTGCAATAATATCTGAGGCAAAAATTCCTCGAAACATCCCCTGAATTGTACGATAGACAATGGGAGAGCCTCCAATGATCAAGGTAATAAACCAAATCCATTCACTGATGTTTTTTTCATTGGTGAAATAGAGAATTCCTCCAAGAAATAGTCCCACAATTGCAAAAAGAGGAATCGGATAACGTTTTAAAAAATTCATAATTTTCGATACACTTTAGTCGAATGTTTGGATTTTGTCCTCTTGCTTCAGGTTCTAAAGGAAATGCGATTTATATTGGGACAAAAAAAACACGTGTATTGATCGATGCAGGGATTTCCTATTCTGCACTTGTAAGAAGATTGAGCGAAATCAATGTCGATATTCGGACTATTCAAGCCGTTCTCATCACACATGAACATGTAGATCATATTCGTGGACTTGATGTGTTAAGTCATCACTTAAATATACCTGTCCTTGCAAATGTCGAAACGGCGAAAGGGATAGCCCAAATCTTCCCTATGAGACCGCGATTCAAACTCTTCACAACAGGAGAAACATTTGTCTTTGGCGATTTAGAGATCCATCCATTTGGAATCCCGCATGATACGCTAGAGCCTGTTGCCTTCACTGTAAAAACCGATTCCCTAAAGCTCGGCTTTTGTGCTGATATTGGCCATGTAACGCCGATTGTTAAAAGAGCCCTCATACATTGCGATTATTTGTACTTGGAAGCCAACCACCAAGTTTCAATGGTGCACGCATCGCATCGACCTCAAGTTTACAAACAGCGCGTTTTAAGCAAGCAAGGGCATTTATCTAATGATGATTGTGCTGCGCTTCTTACCTCTTTAGCCCACCCTCAATTAAAGCATGTTCATCTTGCTCACTTGTCAAGTGAGTGCAATAGTCCGGAGCTGGCATTAAAAATCGCTCAAAGCGCATTAGATCAAGCAGGCTCAGCCTCCGAACTTTCTATTGCTTATCAAGATTGTATTTCTAGATGCATTTATTTCTGAAATGTAATATAGTCGTTTAAACTCGACTTATGTCATTTTTTGAAAGACAGATCCGAGGGATGCGTCTGATGATTTTATTATTTTTCTGCGAGTTAATAGCAGCAACGTCCCTATTGACGAGTAAAAAAATAATAAAAGCGCGGACGCTCTCACCGGAGATGCCATCAAAAAATGTACAAAGTCGAGTTAACATTCCATGGAGTTGTATGGGCATGTGTCGGATATACAGTCGAGCCAAAAATGAAATGGCTCACATCGG
>DAIDIM010000019.1 GCA_027459365.1 Chlamydiota bacterium | reverse complement strand
GGCAAGAAAGCAACAAATGAATCGGAAACATAGCCGGGCTAAGCTAAATAGTCTTAGAAGGGCTTGAGCCGTATGATGCGAAAGTATCACGTACGGTTCTTAGAGGAGGGAGCTAGAGCAATCTAGCTCTCTTACTCGACGATCACTCATCCAAAATTTAAAAAAAATAGTAATAAATTCTAAAAAAGTGTTAACCTTCTCCCTTAAGTAATTCATTAGGGAAAAAATTATGACTATTCAGACACTAGTTAACCAATGGTTTTTGGATCCAATCTCAGGTAAACCCTTCTCAGAACCTGTGACTAATCAATGCGGGCATTCTTATAGCAAAAGATCATTGGAGAAATGGAATGAAAAAGAGAAAAAAAACGAATGCCCTTTGTGCAGAGCTCCAATACAAATGCTCATAAAGAATGTATTGTTTGAGCAAGCTGTAGCTTATGTTTCAGATGAATCCAACAAGAATTTCACAAGCACAAATCAATTTACAGATGAAGAAAGGGGAGTCGTTGAGAGTGCGATTCAAGCCATCTCTCAACAACAAACGCGCGATGCATCTGCAAGTATTCCTACTCGATTAACCCCTTACTTTTCAGAGGGCATTAATCTAGTACATGTTTCCACTGCATATTCTAGACAAGTTTCATCCAATAAAGGCTGCTTTTAATCGTCTTCATTTCAAATAATATGAGGTAAAATAATTATGGCTGTTATTCCCCGACCCTTCATCTCTTGGCAAATCGGTCAAAGCCAAGGCTTTTCCCTTGCAAATTACCTGGATTCATCTCCGAGTGCAAGCAGTGGGCAAGGCACTATTTCTTTACACCAAGAAAATAGTGATCTGATCATCAAAGATACTAGAAAACCTACGGCCATTATCCGTTTTTCCCCAACAAATATCAATCCGGCATATGCTGCAAGTCTCATTCACCTTTTTAAAGAAGCTATAGGAATCAACCTTACAGAAACAACTCCTCAACAAAACTGTTTTCTACCTATACTTTTTACCCAACAATCTCCTTACCAAATCGCCCTTTTTGGGTATTCTACTCCAGAAAGAACGCCTCTTCATCGTTGGCGTTGGGCGCTATTGAATGATGCTTCCAATACTTGCACCTCTCTTCCAATTGATGACCCACAAAAGCAATGTTTTCTTGAGGTATTGCATCTCAGTGGTTTACGATCTCTCTCATTACAAGAGCGTAACGCCAAATTAAACATTCAGCTGGAGCCTAATAGCAATGGGCAGATCCAGGGAGTTGATGTAAAATTCAATCGAAGAGATACCGATTGTAAGGATGTCCTTGCGCAATACTTGACTGATCCAAGCAATCCAAATCATCTGAAAGCCTTAGAATATCTTGGACTCTCTCCCGAACAAATCAAAGTTTTATGCAGTGACGAAGAGATTAAACATTTCAAAAATCTAGCCCTTTCCTTAAAAACTCTACCCGAAGAGAAATCTGCTGGTATAATTAAGAATTTGAAGGTGTTTTATCCTTCACTTTTTCAAGATTTATGGACAGAAATTCTCAAGGCAAAAAAGGCTGAGCAGCAAGAAGATAACACATACCCAAAATTCCTCGATCATTTGCAAAAGCAAGTGAGCGGTCAAGACTACGCAACCAAAGCTGTCGCAGCAGCGCTGAGCGCGCAACATACGACTGATACGAATGCGTTTCTTTTGTTGGTAGGGCCAACGGGAGTTGGTAAAACGGAAATGGCAAAAGCAGCAAAAGGGCTGAAGATGAATCGGATGGCCCGATTCGATATGGACCAGTTCAAGGGAGAAGTTGACGTCAACAAGCTATTCGGATCTTCAATGGGGTATGTTGGTTCTTCAGATAAAGCTTTATTTGCAAAAACAATCGATCCATTCGTCCATAGTAGCACTAAAGAATCAGACGCAATTGTCAATAAAGTGCAAAATATTGTCCTATTATTTGATGAGTTCGAAAAAGCGCATGAGGAGGTAAAACAAGGTTTGTTGACTTTATTTGGCGAGGGATATGTTCAAGTGCAACATACTGATTCAGAAAGTCGATCAAATATTATTACTAGATATGTTTTCAACAAATCTCTTTTCATAAATACTTCGAATGCTTATCAAGAACAGATCGTCAAAGCTTTTATTAATAAGCGTCCTCATACTGAGATAATTGAGCTTTTTACCAAGCTTAACAAGGAGGATATTAGAAATTCGCGAAGATATTCTCCTGAATTATTAGGAAGACTCCAGATTATCCCTTTTAATCCTATCCCTGAGAGTCAGTTCCCTCAACTCGTTCGTCGAAAACTTCCGACCCTTTTGGAGGATCTACATAAAAAGGTCGGATGTAAAACATTGAAAGTGAAAGAGGAAGATTTAGACTTCATTGTCGAATATCTCGCAAAGGAACTTTATGGCGATGGAACAGGAATGCGACGTTTATTGCAATATTTTGATTGCACTCTTTTTCAAATCATTTGTGAACAGGCCAATACTTGGGGAAATTTTAAAGATCTAGAAATGGAAATCATTCGTCACGGTCAAGAACTGGGAATTGCTTGCAAAAAAACATTATATGGAGAGGTCTTGCAAGAACATACTCCTGTCTCTGTGAAGAGGAAATAAAAAATTGGGATTTTTATGACTGTAGCTATAACAGCGCCCCGTTTAGTGCATGAATGGCAAGCCGTCAGCGTACAAAATCAGGATACAAAAGATATCTGTTTATTTCGTTTTGACGATCACAAATGGGGTTTTTCTCAAGATGGACGTAATGGGTCGATCACAACATTCTCGCACGCTTTATATAATCCCCTTCATGCAGAAGCAATCGTGAATTTATTCCAAAATAGTATTCAAGAGAACTTGAAGAGCGGGCACTTAGAGGGCCCATTTTTTTTGCCAAAATTTGTCTATGAACCACCAAATGAAAAGGGAACTCAGATCGCACTTTTTGGCAAAATTAATACGTTAAAAGGCTCTCCGAATCAAATAGAAGCGGCTTGGGGGATTTGTGATCCCAGGGACCCACAAAACCATCTCCTGACTCGAGACCCTACCGACATGACTGATCTATTTTTGCAATCCTCCATTTCCATATTGAGAAATGAGCCTCATCTTGAACGAGATGAGAGCAATGGAAAGATGAAACCTGCAAAAGATCATTATGCAATGGCGAACCACCTTCGCCATTTTCGAATCAATGTAACACGAAATTCTGCAGGTAAAATTGCGAAAGTGTTCATGCAATGCGTGAGTGTTCTAAACCCGAATATTGAATTAAATATTCGTGATTGGGCCCTCACTTTGGTAAGTAGTAGACCAGGAGACACTGGAGATTATCTTACAGACCTCTTCGGAAAGATGGGGCATGCAATGTTGTGTTATGAGGGGGTGAAGGATGGTGCACCGATTTTGGGCTATGTTCATTTTACGACTAAGCCGCAAAAAAAGCATCCAGAGAAAAAGGAAACTGAAGGACAGCTCGAGAACTTTGAACTTATTCGTCCTTTGGATACGATCAATGGCCCTGCTTGGAGACGGACTCGTGAAATGATCGAGAATATGATAGCATATGTAGAATCCCAAAAAAGAAAGCCACAATCTTTTGCCTTTTGGGGGGATCTATTCTCCACAACTCTCGATATGAGAAGTGTCAGTCTGGTGTATAGAAATGATAGCTTGCAATCCACTCGCGATTCTGCCGCCGCCGCGGCTGCATCGGCTGCGCCACCTTTTGCAATTGCAAAAGGCTTTGACGACTTGAATCAGAGCGCTCCACACTCTTTAAGTTGCCTCGATTCTATGGTCGAAGTGGCAAAACATGCAGGAGTGATCTTTTGTCGGCATACAAATGCAACCAGCCCAATAAGCAAAATCGAAACATTACGCAAAAATCCGACGTATCAGATTCCAAATGGATTAGACAAACACATTCCAACTACTAGGTCTCTCTTTTCTTTAGGTAAAAAGGAGGTTGTTGATGGAATGTTCTCTGCATGTGCCATTCTGACTCCATTAGATTGTCCCCCAGCTGAATGGGAAAAGTGGGCTTTCCAAATGAGAAAAGAAGAAGAATGGGCTGTGATCGAAAGACTAACCCATTAAATCAGAAATAGATAGGATTTTATTATGACATTAATCGCAGTACAACCACGCAATGAGAATAAGATCGTTGAACAGTCTTGGACAAAACAACTCACTAAAGCGATACGACTCACGACAAGTGCGATTGGTGTAATCTGTGTGGAGTCGATTGCTCATTCTCTGTTCTCAAAACCTGTAGCAAGGCAATTCGCTACTACAACTTCACAACAATCTTCTTGTATTGCAAACATCTTTACTGGAGCTGTTGGTTCAATCACCACAACTAGCCCTCTTCCGTTAGCACTAGGTACATTATCCTGTGCTTCCGGCGTTGCTGCAAGTGAAGACCAATGCATGTTTTCAGACTGTAAGAATCAGGTGGTTCCATTATCTGAATTTACTCCTGAAGAGCAATCTTTTTTACAGAATTTTGTGAAAAATCATGAATATTATGAAAATATGTCTCCGTATGTTCTCGCTAAGTATCAAATTCAGGGCGATTCTATAATCATTAATAGTGGAATTGATACTGAAAAGTTTATTGACTATGTCAAGATCAAATTCGCTGAATCCATTATTTATGATCACAAAAAAATTAGAAGAAACTCTAGAGATATTGCAGGGATCTCTAATCTATCGCCTTTGACTGCCGATTCTTTCTTTCGAGAAGCAGAAGAAAAACAATACAGTGACAAAGTTCTTGTACAAGCAGATCCTATTTTGAAGAGCTATTTTTCTGAGGAGAAAAAAATAGAGGACAGAAGTATTGAAGAACGAATGGCATGTTTTAACAAGCTAAGAGAGTTAGGCAAGAAAAGGGTAAAGAGGGCAAAAGGCAAAGATATAGTGATTTTCTTTGGAACAACAGGAGCCGGGAAAAGCACCCTGATCGACTTTTTGATTGGTTGCAAGATGGAACGTGTAGTCAATGATAGAGGGATTCCTCACATTAAAGTGTCTGCTGCTTCAGAAAAAAGTGAGGTCACAGAAATCGTATCGAGCACAATATCGGGCACAATTCTTCCAAAAAGCATTACGATAGCAGGTGAAAACCTCGAGAAAATCGAAATGCAATCGCAAGATAAAAACAATGAGGGATCAATACAAACAGGACCTATAGAATTGTATGATCTGCCGGGGATTTCAGACTCTAGAGGATTTGAAGTAGCTCTTGCGAATATTTGCAATATTATGGAATTAATTAAAACTGCACGGTCGGTCAAAGTTGTTTTAGTGGCTAAGGATAAAGATTTACAAGAAAGGGGTAATGGCTGGAAAAACATAGTTAAGCTGCTGAATACAAGATTTGAGAACAAGTTAAATGCAAGTAATTTGCATGTGGTTATTACTGATGCGCAGAGAGATATCAAATACATCAAAAATGACATAGCACAATATGCGAAGGTTAGCTCTTCAATACCTGATCTTTCTCAGTGTGCGACGATTTATAATCCAACAAATGAATTTGATAGAGAAGTGCAGCTAAGACTTATCAGGAGGAATTTTGACACGAATCTTTCTAATAATGTAGTTCTTACTGCCGATGAGGCGCAACAGGCCAAAACTCTTACAAAAGATATGTCTGAACTGTTGATAAGGCATTTTGCAAATAATATTGAACTAAAAAAAGTAGTTGCGTTTGCAAACAATTTAAAAATCTTAAACAATAGCGATCTCATAGAAGCACTGACTTCAATAGAAACAACGCTATCCAAAAAAATCAAGGATGAATATTCCATTCACACTATGCCTACAAAGAGACCAGAGGATATTGATGGTATATGGAAAAAATATTCTATGTACAACAACACCCGTTCGGATTTTGAATATTTTATGTCTTTTGACAGTCTCGATAAAGAGATGAGTACAGATGTTTCTGCTGCAATTAGAGCATATTCATTATCCCTTTTTGAGGGTATGCCTACAACGACTCAACAGGACATCAATCATATTTTGGCTAAGTATTCTGAATTTAAAACGACAGGCGATATGTATTCAAAATTTATCCCTTTTGATGATCTCGATAAAATCATTTTAGAAAAGCTCAGTGATGCTTGCATCAACTATCTGAGAGGTCTTTCTGGATCTATTAGAGACATGAGTGGAGAAAAAGCAAGAGATCAAATGAAAAAATTTAAGGCAGAAAAGGATCGACTTTATGGTTACATCGTACAAGCGAATAACGCTAAAGATAGAATCATTATTGATAGCACTGCTAAAGAGGCTCAAAGGGACTTATATCGAGCTACAGAAAAAGAAGACATCGCTAATACTGGTTCAGCCATCGGGGTAACAACTGGCATCGCCGCAGGAATTATTGTTGGTGCGAAAACAATCGCGATATTGTCAACGATAGTTGCTTTCCCAGCAATAGTGCCAATCGCGGCTGTAATTACAGGAGGTGCAGGAGGAATTGTTACTGGATTAGGAGCTAAAAGTGGATCTGAATGGTTCCGTTTTAGAATTTGGCCATTTTCGGAGTCAAATCCTGACTAAAATGTGAAATCGGCAAAGTTAAAATATCACCATTGAAAGAACATTCCTGTCTTATGTCATTTGAGCCATTCTCGGAGTGAATTCTTGGAGGAGATTTGGGATATTTTCGAACGAGTATACCCCGTTTTCGCAAAGCTGATATCTT